>CP053446.1:1228571-1535714 GCA_013285405.1 Ignavibacteriota bacterium
CGACGAGAACTATATCCGGGTCATGTCGTAATATTGACCTTATTGCTTGTTCAAAATTCATCTTGTAGCCAATCTTCAATTGACGTGCACCTTCAATAACATACTCCACAGGATCCTCAACAGTAAGTACATTCACTTCTGGATTAATTACCTGGCAGAGTGCTGCAACAAGCGTTGTACTTTTTCCACTTCCGGTTGGACCAGTAAGAATAACCATTCCCTGCGGCTGGTTAATTGCTTTAATGAATTTCTGTTTTGCAACACCGGTCAGACCCAGTTTTTCAAGATCTTTAATAACTTTTCTATCATCCAGTATTCTTATAACTACACTTTCAAATTTGTTTTTAAGTTCTGTACCAACCATCGGGAGAACCGATACTCTGAACCTGATTATGTAGTTATCAATTGCTCTCTGAATAAAACCATCTTGTGCCATTTCACGTTCGAACCTATCCATACCTTTTCCACGATCTTTAACAACTGCAATTACTGCTTCAGGTAAAGTGTTCTCCTGAACATGCCACAAACGTAATGTTCCGTCAATTCTCATATATATTTCAGTACGATGACCGCTTCCGGGAATAAAGTGAATATCGCTTGCCCCTTTGCGAACTGCTTCTACTAATGCACCTTCTACAAGATTTATCAACGCACTTTTATTTATCTCAGCATCGAGTTCATCTTCGTCGAGATCCTCCCTCTCTTCAGTAGGAATCAGATTCTCGTAGTCGTCTGAAATGTTCTGCAAGAATTTATTTTCGGGTGGGAAAAGTTTTTCAATTAACTGGTCATAATCTTTTTTCTTAATGAAGATTACTTCTGTTTTTTTTGCATTCAGCCCGAAAGCAACTTTTTGGACATTTTTATTTGTTGGGTCAGTCGAGGCAATTATCAGTTTGTCTTTTATCTGCTCATCATACATAAACGGAATAATGTTTTCTTTCAACATTATTTCTTTAAGTTCTTCGCCCCCGCTTTCCACTATACTGCGAATTGAATCGAGTTGATTCGGCTGGATTGTTTGCAAATCTATATCAAGTTCCCTGAATGCGTAAAGAATTGCAACTTCTCTGAAAATTACATCGTGCTCATATTTAAAATCATCTACAAGTATCTGGGCAAGATTTCGTTTCAACTTATTACGATCATTAAACTTTGCATTCAGTGCTTTGTCAAGCGTTGACGCATCAATAATACCTTTCTTGAAGAGCAGATAACCTATTTTGTCATTAATTTCCAATTTCGTCTCTATCATTTAGTGCCCGTTACTTCCTTAATTTACACCAGGCGTTTTTGGTCTTACAGTTGCTGTTTCCGCAGATACCAGAGTCAACGCAATCATGATTATCATAATTATCATTGCAATTGTAACCTGGATAATTTCGATGAGGTTCTTCAGCCGAAAAACCGTTTCACTCTCATAGTAATTTGCTAATTGAAGAGCTGTGTTCTTTATTGTTCCCGACTCTTCGCCAGAGTGAATTCTCGATATAGCTGTCTCGGTAAAAACACCTGAGGCTTCAAAAGCATCTGTAACTCCAACACCTTTCTTGAGCATTAGTGGTATCGCTATATTTTTAATTCTTTCTTCGAAATACCTGTTACCAGTAGCTTCTGCAGCAATCCTTATTGGTTCAATGCTTTCTGCTGAGCCATGATAAAGAGTGTAAAACACGCGACAAAATACTTCAATCAATGTTTTGTGAATTAGGCTTCCGATCACTGGAAGTTTTAATATGTATTCATCAAAAAGAAGTCTGCCTTTCTTAGTCCTGCTGAACTGAAATAAAGCTATAGGCGGTACAAAAATCAACGCTCCGATCAGAATCGGGTTTGCAACTAAAAAATCACTCATTTTGAGTGTAAATGCAGTCATCGGTGGTAATTCAATACCAAAACGAACGAATAATTTTGCTGTTTCAGGGAATATATAACCAACATAAAATAATACTGCAAGGAAGAGCACAAACAATGTAACCATAGGTGTAATAAGTGCACTTCTTAAACTCTTTCTGAACTCTTGCCTTCTTTCAAGAAATTTTGCAGTTGCAAGATATATCTCGGTCATATTACCACTCTTCGATGCAAGCCCAAGCATATAAGCAGTGAACTTACCAAAAATATTCTGATACTTTAAGAATGTTGCTTCAGAGTCAGCACCTTTTTTAAGATCATTTCCAATTTCTTTTAGAGTATTCCGCAACGTTGCATTCTGGGTATCATTGGTTAGCAAAGTTAGAATTTCTCCGTACCCAAGTTTCTGATTTAAAAGTTCAGCGCTAATTTTTACGAATGTAACGATCTCGTTGTTTGGTGGTTTTCGTTGAAAGTCAAGGAGTTTTTTATTTACTGACAGAACATTATATCCAAGCCTCGTCAGTGCTTCTTCAACTTCTTTTTTACTGAAGGCTTTTTGTTCACCGCTTATAGGTTTTTCTTTTCCTTTTCGTACCCTGTACAGATAAGTAGATTTTTTCTGAACGTCTGCAAGTTTAAGTCTGTTTTTTTCAACAAGTTTTTGAATTTTCTTTTTCCCCTCTAATGCAGTTGCAGCCGTAACTGTCCCGGATATAGGCTGACCATTAGACTTTTGTGCAGTGAATTTTAACTCAACCATTTACCACTCAAATTTAATTTAATGAAAGTTTTGATGTTGCCGTCAAATTTGGTTCCGAAAATTCTTTTGATTTTTCAACTAAATACTAATCTTTTGTTTTTAATTAAATGGTGTATCCAAGTAATAAAGAGAGTTTGCTGTAAAAAATACTTTCAGCAGCTACTGGCTGGACAACTGCTTTTCGGAGAGTTTTGAACAGAACAGGTGAAGTTCACCTAAAAGGTGAGCCTCACTTTTGATACGGAGATATGCCAGATTTAAATCGCCGAGGCAGATTAGCATATCTTGTCTTTGTGCAGGTCGTTTTGATCTCTAAGGAAGAGGTTTTTCTTGCCTTGTTAAATCTTATGGCAAATCGAGGAAATATAGCTTATCTTATTTGAGTTTTTAAGGAATTATTAACAATTTAGAATTTCGTCTCGTGCCCAATAATTTCCTGGTTATTCAACTCAACAAGGTTACAATCGTTAAAAAGTTCTTCTATTTTTTCTATATTGGCAAGAATCAAGTCGCAAAGTTTATTGTTCGTAATGTTACCGGTTGTAATTATTAGCAGTCTTTGTGGATTTTTCTGAAGATAAAAAGAGTTTAAGAAATCTGTGTCTTTCGTAGTAACTATCCTTTTTTCTTGCTGTGCTATATCACGAATTTCCTTATCAGTTGTTTTTTCTTTACGTGGCAAATTATCTGTATGGATAACATCGTGCCCTTTTTCTTTAATTAGCAGTGAGAGCTTATAAAGCAGTTGAGCATCTATAATGAACTTCACGCTAACACTGCACGGATAGATTTCACCTTAGTTAACCTCGAAGCAAATTGCAAACACGCTTGTATATCTTCTTTCTCAATGGCAGGGTAATCCGAAATTATTTTTTTGATCGTCATTCCGGCAAAAAGTAAATCTAATATCATTTCAACCGGATATCTCCTATTGCGTATTGTTGGCTTATCGTGACATATATTCTGGTCTATTGTAATCCTTGATAAATAATTTCCCATTTTTCTGTCTCTAATTATTCTATTTCAAAGCTACACTTTTCCAAAGTTGTTTGCAATGATTCTAAGAAGCTTTGCAGGTCGTTCCGATAGAGCTTGATTTATTTCTTTTATTTCCTTCTACAAACAGATCGTTCCTTCGGAACTCATAACTTTTTTTTTCTGTGCTCAGTATAATTCAGATTAATAAATTTGTGTTAGTCTTGCACATCAGCCTGTGAAATTCGGGTCTTTTTAGATTTGCCGATTTAAATCTGCCTAGGCGGGTTGTCATATCTGCTTATCTTTTAAAAATAAAAAAGGGCTGCATTTAACTGCAACCCTTAATTAGATAATACAGATTTGATTATAAAATAACTTCGTTCTTTATTACTGAATAGCTGTAGTTATCGAACTTGGAGTTACCGAGGTTTCAACTGTCCAGCCATAACCTTGTCCAGTAGTTGGTGTTCCTTCAATTACGAGTAATGAATCACTTGTTGATGTAACCTCATAGCTTCCATTAGCAGTTGTAACTAATTTTGCTGGTATCTCAAAACCATTATCATTCGGACCTCCATCATTAAATGTATTTCCGCCACCACCCATTGATAATGGCTTCTTATAGAACTGCTGTGCCATCGCTGCAAGGTTTGTACAATCTGATACTACACCATCTTTTGCTGATTCTTCAGCATTTGCATTGAAAAGATTTATACCTACAACAACTGCGATACCTACTATGATAACGCCAAGAACGATTAAGAGAAGCTGTTGCTGACCCATTTTTTACTCCTTTGTTTGTTTGTGTTTAGTTAGTTATGTGTTTTTTAATGAACTTGTTAATTAATAATCGTTGTGTACATTTCATCAGGTGTAACAACTGTTTCGACTTTTATTGAATCATTACCCGTTACTACTTCACTTCCTGTGCCAACTATTCTGATTTCTCCAGCCTGTATATCTGCTGTTAAAAAATTTCCATTTGCTGTTTGCACCATTTGTGAAGGAATGATAAAACCTTCGAATGATTTTCCTCCCCCTCCAATTTCCGCAGGTTTCTTATAATATTGTAATGCCATAACCCCGAGACTAGTTGTTTCTTCAATCAATATGTCTCTCTTTCCTTCAATAGCATTTGCTCTAAATAATGTAATAGAAATAGCAACAGCGATTGCTATTATTATTAGTGCAAGTACTATCATTAAAAGCTGTTGTTGACCCATTGTTGTTTAATTAAATTATGTTTTAATTGTTGAATAGTAATGAGTAAAAATTATGCCATCAGGTAGAAAAACTATTCTTCAGCAAAATTTTCAACCACAAAAGCCGTCATTGCTGTCAAGGTAATATCTACAAGTAAAGTTTGCTAACACTATTTGCTTTACTGCGGCGGCGCATTAGAAATTATTAGGATTTTGTAATTAAGACAATTTTTTCATAACTAATTGATTAATTTTTAAATACTTTGAATTTGCATTTATGAATGATTGTTAATTTTTACCGGTTCGACTTTCGGCATTATTAAAAAATAGCAGAATTACCCGGTGGTAAATGTAATAGTTACGGAGAAAGGAAAAATTGAAATGAAAAAAATTTTTACTTGTCGATTTTGACGCCGACATTACTGTCCATTAATTTTGTAAGAACTTTGTTGTCGGATCTATTTCACGAAGTAGTAAAAAAAATACCTGTTAAATTATCTTAATATGCAATTCCCTCAACTGTTCTTCGTTTACTTCAGACGGACATTCATCCATTAAAGAAACTGCGCTCGCTGTTTTGGGAAATGCAATTGTATCTCTTATTGAATCAACTCCAGCAAACAATATTACCATCCTGTCAAATCCGAATGCAATCCTACTGCGACGTGGTCACTATTTGTTTCTAAACCGATATTGAAAACATTGAAATTTAAACTAATTATTTATGGTCTTCAGATTTTTCTTATAATTAATATTGATTGAGTCTTTTGCAATTGCTTTTTCAAAATAAATTTTGGCTGAATCGGGAATACCATTTTTTACATAAAAAACTCCGAGGTCATTATTGTAACCTGCATTATCAGGAAAAACATCTATGGCTATTTTCATAAACTTAATTGCAATATTAAATTCCTTAGCTTGTGCATAATAATATGCCAGAGCTGATGTCAAATCAGCTTTTTCTCTTTTACTTTTCAAATCAATCGCTAAAAATTTTGATAACCAAACATCCGCTTTAACTTTTTTACCCAACTTCAAGTAATTTTTAATAAGATTTACAACGGTAACGGGGTTATCCTTATCAATATTTATAGATCTTTCCAATACATCATTTGCTTTTATTAGGTCACCAGTCGTTTCAAATGCCAAGGCTGCTTTGTAATAGTATTCGGTATTTTCTGGTTTTATTCTTATTGCGTTTTCTGCACAATGTATGGCTTTATCATACATCTTATTATCAAAATAATAAAACCCTAATCCCATCCAATAGGTTGCTCTTTGAGGATTTTTTTCAATAGCCGCACTCCAGTATGTTAATCCGCTTTTATAAACTTGATTATTCAAAAAAGTAAATAGAGATAAATAGATAAAAATTGATGTTCCTAATACTATTATGACAGGCTTACTTAGAGAAACAAATATCTTTTCAATAATCACTGCATAGGAAATCATAATTCCGAATAATGGAAGATACATACGACAATCAATATAATTAAACTCCCCATCGTCAGCATTAACCCTTACAAAAAGTGTTGGTAAAACAATTATTAGAAACATTAGAAATCCAAACATAAAAATTCTGATTCGATTATCCTTCCTGTTAAGAATTGTGTATGTTATTAATAAAACAAGTAACAGAGATCCGATTAAAATTAACGTGGTGTTTTTATTTGGAAGTGGATCAATATATAGGAAATAACCTGTCTTAGCCAAGTATTCAAAAAGGATATAAATATTCTGAATAAATGAATTAAAGCTGATCTCTTCTCTTACATTTATAGATGCAACGAAGCTCCTTAAGCAAAAATAAACAATCGCCGGTATAAAGAAATAAAGCAATAAATAAATTCTATTCCATTTAATGGATTTATTTTCATTGTGAATTATTTCAAATAGTAAAATTATCACCGGGACAAGAATCCCAGCTTCTTTTGATAGCATAGCAAAGAAATAAGCTATCAAACTAAGTGAAAAATAAAAGTTACTTCTTGTCTCCCTGTATCTCAGATAAAAGTACAGACTCCCAACGGCGAAAACAGCAAGAAGCAGGTCATTTCTTCCAACTATCCAGGATACAGCATTAGTATTTAAAGGATGAATTGCAAAAATTAAAGTGGTGATAAGAGATACCTTATCGTTAAACCCAATTTTAGTTAAAATTTTGAATAGTAAAAGTGAGACTATAATATGCAGGATAATGTTTGTTAAGTGATACATCATAGAAGATTGTCCGGCAATTGCAGTATCAATTATAAAACTGGTCATCACTATTGGACGATAGTAATTATCATACAGATATCCATTTACAAAAGTAGATGGAATATCAAAAAGACTATTAATTTTTTCATATTCATCAAAAACGATCAGATTATCATCTATATAGGTAAAATCAAACCAAAGATTGTGAATATAAAACAGTAAAATAATCCCCACTATAAGAAATTGTGGCGAGTATTTTATCAATATTGATTTGGGTGTCTCTGCCTCATTCAAACCATTTGAGTTAATCATAGAAAATGATTTATTTCAAATTTATTTTTAAAATACTGAACATATATAATCAATCGTCAGAAAAGAGATTTTAACTGCCTCTCTGTAATTTTTTCTTTGAGTTCATGATAATAACTAATAGAATAAATATCTAGCTATTTATAACATTTTTTATACCAATTTCACTGATATGAGTAACTTATCATCTCTCGTATGATGATTATGTAATCTTTTTATGCAATTCCCTCAACTGCTCTTAGTTTACTGTTAAACAGTGAGCCTCACTTTTGGATACGGAAACTCTCTTTCAACCTAACACTATATTTTCTATATTTTAAATACAAATAAATATAAGGAGCAATTATATGGCAAACGTATTTGACAGAATAACTGTTAACCCTGCGATATGTATGGGTGAAGCAACAATCAGGGGAATGAGAATCACTGTGGCTTTTGTGTTGAAACTTATCGCTTCAGGAATGCACAGCGAAGAAATCTTAAAATCTTACCCTGAATTAGAAAAAGATGATTTGAAACAAGCAATAGAATATGCTGCGTGGTTGGCAAGTGAGCGTCACCAGCCATTGATGGTTAACAGGTGAATAAAATTAAGTTTATTGCAGACATTCATATCTCTCCTGTAACCATTGAAGACTTACAGAGAAATGGATATGGTATTCAAAGAGTTACTGAATTTTTACCACCAAATGCAGTCGATGAGGAAATTATTAATTTATCCATTCAGCAGGATGCAATTATAATTACTCAGGATTTAGACTTTTCAAACCTTATTGTTCAACATGGATTAACCAAGCCAAGTGTTATTTCTCTGCGTATTGAAAAACCAACTCCACAAAAAGTAACAGAAATTTTGATGAATCTTTTACCAAGAATAAAAGAAGAATTATTAAAGGGATGCATTATATCTGTTGATGACAATCAATTTCGTATCAGGCAGCTTCCAGTTCGTAAGTAATAAAAATAATTCTGTAAAGTTTTTCCCTCACTTTTTTATTCCATTACTTATCAACTATCTTAATATGCAATTCCCTCAACTGTTCTTCGCTTACTTCGGAAGGACATTCATCCATCAGTGACACTGCACTCGCTGTCTTTGGAAATGCAATTGTATCACGGATCGAATCAACTCCTGCAAACAACATTACCATCCTGTCAAATCCGAATGCAATTCCGCCGTGAGGTGGTGCCCCGTATTTAAATGCATTCATAAGAAAGCCGAATTTTTGTTTTGCTTCTTCATCACTTATTCCTAATGCCCGGAACATTCTGCTCTGCAATTCTGAATTGTGAATCCTGATGCTTCCGCCGGCAATTTCGTTTCCATTTAAAACCAGATCATAAGCCTGTGCTTTTATTTTACCGGGATCTTTTTCCAGCAAATCAATTTCTTCTATCTTCGGAGAAGTGAATGGATGATGCATTGCATAAAATCTTTTCGTTTCTTCATCCCAGTCAAATAATGGAAAATCAGTTATCCATAAAAGCGATGGCAGTGTTTCTGATTTGATCAATTCCAATCGTTTTGCGAGTTCAAGTCTCAACGCACCCATTTGATTGAGAGTAGATTTTTTCTCACCTGCGAGGATTAAAATTAAATCATTCGGTTCCGCTTTCATTGCAGTTAAAAGATTTCTTTTTTCTTCTTCACTTAAAAACTTTGCTGTCGGAGAATCAATTCCGTTAAACTGAACTTTAAACCACACCAATCCTTTTGCACCAAGATTCTTTACAAAGTTTGTAAGTCCGTCAATCTGGCTTCTGCTGAATGCCGCGCTGTTTTGTGCAACAATTCCACAAACAATTCCATCTGAATCTATCACATCTCTGAAAACTTTAAATTCTGACTTTTGAAATACTTCGTTCAGAGTATGAAGTTCCATCTCAAACCTTAAATCTGGTTTATCACTTCCGTATTTTAACATTGCGTCTTCATACGAAAGTCGTTTTAATGGAAGCGATAAATCTACATTCCAGATTTCTTTGAATAATAATTTCATCAGACCTTCAACCATACTAAAAACTTGTTCCTGACTAACAAAAGACATCTCAACATCAATCTGTGTAAACTCTGGCTGGCGATCTGCACGTAAATCCTCATCCCGGAAACATTTTACTATCTGAAAATAACGATCGAATCCTGATACCATTAATAGCTGTTTATACTGCTGTGGTGATTGGGGAAGTGCATAAAACTTTCCTTTATGAATTCTGCTTGGGACAAGATAATCTCTTGCGCCTTCCGGAGTACTTTTCATCAGCACTGGAGTTTCGATTTCAACAAAATTATTTTCATCAAAATATCGCCTGACTAATTGAGCCATTTTATGCCGAAGCAATAAAACTTTTTGAAGAGCTGGTCTGCGTAAATCGAGATACCGGTATTTCAATCTTAGATCTTCAAATGCATCTGTGTCGTCTTTAATTGCAAAGGGAGGAGTATCAGCTTCATTAAGGATGATCAGATTATCAGCAAGTACGTCAATTGTTCCTGTTTCCAATTCCTTATTGACGGCATCATCCGGTCTTCGTCTGACAGTTCCTTCAACAGAAATTACAAATTCGTTTCTCAATTTCTTTGCAAGATCATAAACATCTTTGTTGATATCAGGTTTTGCAGATGTATCGCTTTGCGAGAAAACCACTTGTGTAATTCCATAACGATCTCTCAGCCAGATAAAAATCAAAGCACCAAGATCTCTTCTTCTGTCAACCCATCCATTCAGAACAACTTTTTCACCAATATTATTTTCTCTTAATTCACCGCAGGTATGTGTACGAATTTTAAAACTCATTTAGATCTTTTTCTCCAATATTCTGTTGTTGAATGCGAAAATTAATCATTACAAAAGGGGTAAACAAATAACTCTCTCTTCAAACGATTCTCAATCTTATTATTAAGCTTTTAACTTCATCCCTCCCTTTTCTCTTAAAACGAGGCTGCGTGAAAGTTAATGTTTTGCTACGAGCTTTAGCTCGTGAATTAAGAATAATACAATAGATTGGCTTTAGCCAAATCTCTTTCGGCTAAAGCCAGAAATTAATTTTATTTTTTAAGACCACCACGACTTAAAAGTCGTGGCTAATTAATATTTTTTATACACTTCCTTTTAGGCGAAAGATAAACGCGCGATCTTTTTATTTCGATAGAATGATATTCAAATAATCTATACTCGCTTCACTGCAAAATCATTTATTAGTAAGTTTCAGTTATGAACATTGTAGAATTAATAAAAAAGAAACGAGATGGTGAATCGTTAAGATTAAATGAAATTAATTTTCTTATTTCAAACTACACAAATGGAAACATTCCAGACTACCAGTTCTCTTCCCTTTTAATGACAATACTTTTAAAAGGTATGAATTCCAATGAAACTTCTTCACTTACAAACTCAATGTTAAACAGTGGGAAAATCTTAAATCTTTCTTCTTTAAAAGGATATAAAATTGATAAACATTCTACTGGTGGAGTTGGAGATAAAACTTCTTTAATCATCGCACCAATTGTTGCTTCAACAGGAATTTTTGTACCAATGATATCAGGAAGAGGTCTCGGACATACAGGTGGAACTCTTGATAAACTTGAATCTATTCCAAGATTCAGAACAGACTTGAGTCTTTCAAATGCAATTTCTGTTTTGAAAAAATGCGGTGCAATCTTAATAGGACAAACAAAAGAAATAGCACCAGCAGATAAAATGATTTATGCACTTCGTGATGTAACTGCAACCGTCGAGTCTATTCCATTAATTACTGCAAGCATAATGAGTAAAAAACTTGCGGAAGGAATCGATGGACTTGTGCTTGATATTAAAACCGGTAATGGTGCATTTATGAAAAGTCAGAAAGACTCTGTTGAACTCGCAAATTCATTAATCAATACGGCAAAATCATTTGATAAAAAAGTAATCGCGTTTATTACTGATATGAATCAACCATTGGGAAATTATGTTGGCAACTGGCTGGAAGTTTATGAGTCAATTCACGTTCTTCGGGGAGAAATTAAAAATGATTTGTCTGAGCTATCAATAAAACTGGCTGGTGCAATGATTTATCTTGGGAAAAAAGCAAAATCAATTCAGGACGGAGAAAAAATTGCCAGTAAAAAAATTGAAAATGGCGAAGCATTTAAAAAGTTCGTGGAGATAGTGAAACTTCAGGGTGGTGAAATAAATTATATCGATAATCCTGATCAGTATCCCAAATCAATTTACATCCAAAAAATAAAATCAGTGAGGCGCGGTTATATAGAAACGATAAATACTTATAATATCGGAATGGCTTCTCTGGAGCTCGGTGCCGGCAGAAAAACAAAAGAAGAAAAAATTGATCCGAAGGCAGGGATCGTTTTGTTTAAGAAGATTGGTGATTACGTTAACAAAGGTGATATCATTTGTGAACTCCATTCTGACTCAAAATCAAAAATAAAATCAGCCGAAGATATTATCCTTCGTTCGATAAAATTTTCAAACACAAAACCGACTTTACCAAAACTGATTAAAAAAGTTATAGAGTAAAAAGAAATTAATTTATAAATTATATAAAAGGAGAGAATGTTTATGTTATTTATAATTGCACTAATTGCTGCAGTGGTTGCTTATTTCGTTTACAAGAATGCAAAAAAAAGATTTCAAAAAAATGAAGCCATATTCGCAATGCTTGGTTTTATAGTTGCATTAATCATTGTGCTGTTGCAATGTTTTACCGTAATTCCAGCCGGACATACCGGCGTGATTGATTTTCTTGGTTACGTAAGCGATAATACTTTAAAATCAGGAGTAAATATTATTAACCCAATGGCAAGTATTGAAAAGATGAGCATCAAAACTCAGGAGTTAAAAGAACTGATGAATGTTCCCTCGCAGGAAGGACTAAGTGTTGAACTTGAAATAAGTTTATTATTCAAACTTGATTCTGAAAAAGCTAACCAGATTTATAAATCAGTAGGACCAAATTATGTAGAAATCCTTCTAACACCACAATTTAGATCTGTAGTAAGAGGAGTTACAGCAAGATACGAAGCAAAAGCTCTCTACACTGCATCAAGAGAAAAACTTGCCGGAGAAATTGAATCCGAATTGGAAAAACTGGTTGGACCGAGAGGAATTACTGTCGAACAAGCAGCACTTCGCCAAATAAAGTTACCACCGAGATTAACACAGTCAATTGAAGAAAAATTGCAGGCAGAACAGGAAAGTCAAAGGATGGCTTTCATTCTGAAAAAAGAAGAGCAGGAAGCAGACAGAAAACGAATCGAGGCAAAAGGTATTGCTGATTTTCAGGAAATAGTGTCAAAAGGAATTAGTGAACAATTATTAAAATGGAAAGGTATTGAAGCCACTGAAAAGCTTGCAAATTCACAAAATACAAAGGTTGTGATAATTGGCTCGGGTGAGGATGGACTCCCAATAATACTCGGATCTGATAAGTAATAGTTAAAGATTATTATTCATCCATTGTTCGGATGAAATAGTCTTCATATTTTTGAACTCAAAAGTCAGAAAAATGATTAGACTAATATGATATCAGGTATTCACACTATTAATATACTATTACCAATCTTCTATTTTGCCACTCTGATAGTTTACTTATATGACTTTTTAAAAGGCGAAATAAAACTCGCAAATGTTAAAAGAGTTTTTCTTTTCATCACTCTATTTCTACATTTAATTTATATCGTACTCAGAACTGTTGCCTTTGATCATCCACCAATAACTAATGTATTTGAAATATTTACTATCCTCGCCATAACAATAGCATTTTCTTACTTTCTTGTTGAGTTAGTTTCGGATATTCGTGGGACAGGTCCTTTTATTATTATCCTTCCGTTTCTCTTTCAACTGATATCATCTTTATTCATTCAGGATCTGACAGAGGTGAAAGATGTGTTAAGAAGTAATTTGCTTGGAATTCATGTCATTAGTGCTTTACTCGGTTATTCTGGTTTTACAATTTCTGCTGTGTATGGATTTCTTTATTTGATATTATATAAAGATATCAAGCTTAACAAATTTGGTTTGATCTTCAATCGTCTTCCGAACCTGGAAGTTCTTGAAAGACTAAGTTTGTATTCTGCTGTAATTGGTTTTATTACTTTGACTATTGCAATAATAATTGGAGTAATCTGGCTGCCTATTGCTTTTCCAAAATTTTCATATCTCGATCCAAAGTTAATCGGCACATTGTTAGTGTGGCTGCTCTATGCAATCGGAATTACAAGCAAAATTCTTGGCAAGTGGCGGGGAAAAAAATTAGTTACGCTATCAATTGCAGGATTTGCAGTTGCGATCATATCTACAATTCTTTCAAACTTTTTAGCACAGAGTTTTCATTCTTTTTATTGAGATATGAACTTATTTGCGATATCCATAAATCACAGAACTGCACCGGTTGAATTGCGCGAAGCAGTTTATCTTAAAGAAGATGAAATCCGTCCGTTTATTAATTTTGTAAAAGAAAACCAGATAAAAGAAGGATTGGTTCTTTCTACATGCAATCGTACGGAAATTTTTGGCATTCCTGCAAATAATGAAGCAAGCCATGAAAAATTTCAAAGCCTTCTTCTGAATTTCAAGCCCGCACAAAATATAACTGAAAATAATTTTCAGAAATTTGTGTCAAGGGAAGCGATCAGACATTTATTTTCCGTTGCTACAGGAATTGATTCACTACTTATCGGCGACAACCAGGTTTTCAAACAGGTAAAAGACTCATTTCAAATTTCTGAAGATTCAAATTTTTCCGGTTACATTATGCATAGAATTTTTGACGCTGCAATCAGAGCCGGTAAAAGAGCAATTTCAGAAACTGCAATAAGCGAAGGAGCCGTAACGGTCAGCTATGCTGCTGTTCAGTTAACAGAAAAAATATTTTCAAACTTGAATAAAAAATCTGCACTCGTAATTGGTGCTGGTGAAACTGGTGAGATTGCTGCAAAACATTTATCTGAAAGAGGAATCGGAAATCTTACCGTAACAAACAGAACTCAGAATAAAGCAGAAAGACTTGCAGAAAAATTAAATGCGAAAGTAATCCCTTTTGCAGAATTCAAAGATTCAATCTTTAAGTTTGATATTATTATCAGTGCAACATCAGCTCCAGATATTTTGGTTAGAAAAGATGATATTAAAAGTGCTTTGAAGATGCGAAATAATAATCCAATGATATTAATGGATATTGCCGTTCCCCGTGATATCGATCCGGCAACGAAAGAAATTGATTATGTTTTTTATCACGATCTCGATTCATTGAATATTATCGTCGATCAGAATCTCGCGAAAAGAAAATCAGAAATACCAAAGGTTGAAAAGATAATTGAAGAAGAGCTTGATACATTCTGGGAGTGGTATAATTCACTACAGGCAGCACCAGCAATAAAAGATCTCCGTGATTTTTTTGAAGAAATAAGAAATGATGAAGTAGAAAAAAATAAAAACAAATTCTCTGTTGAAGATCAGGAAAAACTTGACATTGTTACAAAAAGAATCATCAACAAAATTCTCCATCACCCAACTATTGAATTGCGAAAAGCAGGCGATTCTTCTGCTCATCCTGAAGAATCTGTCGCGAAGATTGGAATTATCAAAGAGTTGTTTGGGATAGGTAAAAAGAAGAACGAATGATTGTATGATAGTATGGATGTATGACTTTAAATTTACGCCATCATACAATCATATATCCATACTGTCATACTTTTAGATCAGCACAATAAAAAGAAAGCACATACAATTTGAAAAATAGAATAGTCATCGGTTCGAGAGGTAGTGAGCTTGCGCTTTGGCAGGCTAACTTTGTGAAAAAAGAACTTGAAAAGAAAAATAAAAATGTTTCCGTTGAAATAAAGATAATCAAAACAACGGGCGATAAAATTCTTGATGTTGCACTTTCAAAAATTGGTGACCGAAGTTTATTCACAAAAGAACTTGAAGTCGAACTGCTGAATAAAAAAATTGATCTGGCTGTTCACAGCCTGAAAGATCTCCAAACAGTAATTCCAAAAGGTTTAAAACTTTCCGCAGTTACTAAACGACACAACGTTAATGATGTACTCATAGCAAGAAAAAAAGGAACAACAATTTTTAATCTTCCTGAGAATGCTGTTGTAGCGACAGGTTCATTGAGAAGACGATGTCAGCTTCTTCATATCAGACCTGACTTGAATATTGTTGAGTTGAGAGGGAATGTTCCATCAAGAATAAAAAAATTTCTTGAGTCGGATTGGGATGCTATTATACTTGCAAGAGCCGGTGTTGAAAGATTAAAACTGAACAAGTATATCTCATCAATAATTAAAACTGATGTGATGCTTCCTGCTGTCGGACAAGGTGCGTTGGGAATTGAAACACGAGCAGATAATAAAATTGTAAATAAAATTGTTAAATCAATTCATCATGAAAATACTTACAAAGCTGTTTCAGCCGAACGTGCATTACTTAAAACACTTGAGGGCGGCTGCCAGGTTCCAATAGGTGCATTTGCTGAAATAAAAAAAACGGGATTACATATTGATGCATTAGTCGGATCGCTTGATGGCAGTATTACCTATCGGAAAAAAATTCGCGGGAGTAAAAACAATCCGGAAAATTTAGGAAAAAAATTAGCCAACGAACTATTGAAAGCTGGTGCTAAAACAATTCTTGAGGAAATTTACAAATCAGCGAGAGCAAAATGAACAGACAGAAATTATACACAATATCGTTATTAATAATTGCGGCTTTGATCAGCATTGCTGTATTAACATCTTGCAAATGCCGCACCTGTCAGGATCAGGAACAAGATTCTGTTCCACTTGAAATATTAACCAAAGCTGATTCGTTCATTATTACTTCAACCGGTAAAGAATTTTTTAAAAGCTATATCACACCTGATTTTGCCAGAACCAAACACACTCCACCATACTACGAAATAGCTTATAAATTTTTTATGCCTGATAAACCGTATGTTGATGCAATCATAAAATTCACGGTTGATTCTGTTGGAAATGTGATTAAAAACCGTGACATAGTTGGAATCCCCCGATGTTTAAACTTTCCGGAGGAATGTGATTTTAATATAGATGAACAAACTGCGAGACAGATAGCCGGTAATATGGGTTTGAAAGATGGAGTGAAAGAATGGGACGCTGGATTTATGTGGGATTTCAAATTTAATAGATATGTATGGAGAATTTTATCGACTCTCACTGAACTGGGAAGCGATGAAAATTATAAAGCAACGGGTCAGGAAATGTTAATTGATCCAAACAGTGGAGAAGTGCTTGCATTGAACGACTGGAGAATTAATTAGTTAAACCAACCCGATTGCTTGAAGAAATCGGGTTAGTCATTAAACATATCAATTATGCTAAAAGAGAAACGTGAAATAAAAAGAGAAAGAAAAAGAGAAAAAATTCTCGATGCTGCTGCTGAACTTTTTTCCACAAAGCATTATCACGAAGTAATGATGGATGATGTTGCAAGATTAATTTCTGTTGCGAAAGGAACGGTTTATAATTACTTCACTTCGAAGGAAGAGCTTTATTTTACCATAATGCACACGAGAATGGAAAATTTGCTTTCTATTCTAAAACAAAAAATTGAATCAGAACAGAATAGTATTGATTCGCTTCGCGCTTTTGTCATTCATCTCTATATGTTTATGATGAAACACCGGAAATTCTTTCTCATCTATCAAAGAGAAACTTTAAATAAGCAGAATTCTTTTTGCGAAGACATGATTTCTCATGAGAAACAAATGAAGCAGATGATTATAAATATTATTTCAAAAGGAGAGAAAGATAAAGTTTTCAGAAAAGTTGATGAAGAATTTGCTATCAGCCTGATTTTCGGAAGTATTTATGGTGCGGTTCAAAAAGGAATAAATGAAAAAATTACGGATGATAAAGCAGCAAAAGAAAAAGAAGAAATTTTTGATTTTGTTCTGCACGGACTTTACTCAGGTTTTAACAATATCAAAGAACTTCCGTTAAAAGGAAAGACAATTGTTATAACCAGAACAATTGAACAATCAGAGGAATCTGCTTCTGCACTCACAAGTCTTGGTGCAAATGTGATTATCATTCCAACACTTGATATTGTTCCTCCGTCTGATTGGAGTAAGTTTGATTCAGTGGTTTCTCATTCCGAAAAAATTGATTTTATAATTTTCACTTCGGTTCATGCGGTTCAAATGTTTTTAAAGAGATGTAAAGAAATCGGAGCTTTGATTAACTATAACAGAACAAAAGTTGTTGCCGTCGGAAGTAAAACTTCTGCATATTGTCATAAGAATAATATCAACGTTAATATTGTGCCGGATAAGTTTAGTGCTGAAGGAGTAATCGAGGCATTATCAAAATATAATATGAAGAATAAAGTTGTATTCATTCCCCGCTCAGCAATCGGCAGAGAAGAATTACCGATGGGATTAAAAGAACTTGGTGCGATTATTAAATCGGTGCCGGTTTATAATGTAGCAATTCCTTCCGGTGAAAATGTCAGAACAAATCTTCAACAATTAGATTCAACTAAAGTTGACTTATTTATTTTCACCAGCCCATCTACCTTTGAAAATTTTTTACAGATTGCTGATGTGAAAAATCCATTTCAGTACTTCGGCAAGTTTGACATTGCAGCTATTGGTCCGACGACAAAGGAAGCAATTGAATCAAAAAAAGTTAAAGTGAAAATCCTGCCTGATGAGTTCACAATAAACGGATTAACAAAAAAAATTGTTGAATATTATAATAACCAAAAGGAGAAAATTTGAAATTGCAGAATGATTTAATTTTAAGAGCAGCGAAGCGATTGCCAACAGAACGGACTCCGATCTGGATAATGAGACAAGCCGGAAGATATTTGCCAGAGTACAGAGCAGTTCGCGCAAAACATGATTTTTTAACTATGTGCAAAACACCTGAACTTGCATCAGAAGTTACAATTCAGCCGGTTGATATTATCGGGGTTGATGCAGCAATTATTTTTTCTGACATACTTGTAATTCCCGAAGCAATGGGAATGCATCTAGAAATAAATGAGGGCAAGGGTCCGGTTTTCTCTTCGCCAATCAAGTCAAAAGATGATGTTGATAAACTAAAAGATCCCGATCCATCAAAAGATTTAAAATTTGTTCTCGATGCAATTTCACTTACTAAAAAAGAATTGAACGGAAGGGTTCCTGTAATCGGGTTTGCCGGTGCACCATGGACAATTCTTACTTACATGGTTGAAGGTCATGGAACAAAATCTTTTTCAAAAGTTAAAAGACTTGTTTATGGAAACCCTGAACTTGCTCACTACCTACTTGAAAAAATTACTAAAGCTACTGCTTCTTATTTATCCGCTCAGATTGAAGCCGGGGCAAATCTTGTTCAAATTTTCGATACGTGGGCAGGAATTCTTTCACCAAGAGACTATCAGGTTTTTGCGATGAGATATGTTCATCAATTAATTTCTGAGATAAAGAGAAATGTGGAGCCCATAATTTATTTTCCGAAAGGCGTTCATTACTTAATGCACGAACTCAAGGACATTGGTGCTGATGCAATTAGTGTTGACTGGACACTCGAGCTTGAGAAAGTGAGACGAAAAGTGAACGATAAAGTTGCAATCCAGGGAAATCTCGATCCAACAGTACTTTATGCTGATCCATCATTCATAAAAAGAGAAGCAAGAAAAGTTCTCGAGTCATTCGGCAAGGGTGATGGACACATTTTTAATCTTGGTCATGGTATCCTGCCGGACATTGATCCAGAGAATGTAAAAGTTTTAGTTAATTATGTTAAAGAGGAAAGTAAAGTTTTTCACAATTAGAAGAATAGAACGCTGATGACACAGATATTCGCTGATTTAGATTTTTATCTGCGAGAATCAGTAATATCTGTGTCATCTGCGTTCCATTAAATTTATAGGGAATCACATGTTTGAAGTTGATTTAAAAAAATTCAGGAAATACGATAAACCCGGTCCGAGGTACACAAGCTACCCGACGGCACCGCAGTTCAATGAGCATTTTACTCATTCGGATTTTATTGATGAAATCGTAAAAACTAATTACGGAAAAAATCTTCCCGATCTATCTCTTTACTTTCATATTCCCTACTGCGATACGCTTTGCTTTTTCTGTGGCTGCAATATGCTTGTAACACGAAATCGTGAAAGAATAAACGAGTACATAAAATACGTTCAGAAAGAAATTGATTTGATGAGAACATATCTTCTGCCTGACAGAAAAGTTGTACAGCATCATTGGGGCGGTGGAACTCCAACTCATCTCAAACCGGAAGAAATTAACAAACTTGCTTCATACATAAATCAATCATTCGAGTTTAATGAAAATTCAGAGAATAGCTGTGAGATAGATCCGCGTGATTTAACAAAGGAACATCTTGAAGCTTTACGAAACAATGGCTTTAACAGAATTAGTATGGGCGTGCAGGATTTTAATGAACAAGTTCAGAAAGCTGTCAACAGAATTCAACCAGAAGATTTAACCCGTAAAGTTGTAAACTGGGTGCGAGAATTGAAATTTCACAGTATCAATCTTGATTTGATTTATGGACTTCCATTTCAATCATTGAAATCTTTTACTGACACGGTTGAAAAAATTATTGATATTTCTCCTGACAGAATTGCGTTGTTCAATTATGCTCACGTTCCGTGGATGAAAAAACATATGGCACTCATTCACGAAGAAGATTTGCCGAAGCCGGAAGTGAAACTTGAAATATTAAAAATGAGTATTGAAAAACTCACAAGTGCCGGTTACGAATTTATCGGTATGGACCACTTCGCAAAGCCTGATGATGAATTATCCATTGCAATGCGAGAGAAAAAACTTTACAGAAACTTCCAGGGATATAGCACAAACGCTGGTGCTGATCTTTATGCTTTCGGAATTACTGCGATAAGTCAATTAAAAAATGTTTACGCACAGAACTTCAAGACAGAAAAAGAATATTACACTTCTCTCGATAACGAAACTATTCCAACAGTAAAAGGTTATAAGCTGAATGAAGACGATCACATTCGACACGAAGTAATAATGAAAATTATGTGTGACTTCGAACTGAACTACAAATCAATCGAGGATAAGTTCAAGATTAAGTTTAAGGATTACTTTAAATGGGGCTTGAACAACCTTAAAGAATTTGAAGCTGATGAATTAATCGTAATGAACAATGACGGTTTCAAAGTAAAAGATATGGGACGACTTCTCATCCGTAATATTGCAATGAATTTCGACGGATATATCGAGCGTAAACAAGATACAGCAAAATACTCCAGAACTGTTTAGGATATAATTGCAATGAACCCTGCCTGCCGGCAGGCAGGTTTGATGGATACATTGAACGGAAAGAAGACAAAACTAAATATTCGAGGACGGTTTAACTTAACCACTTGCAAGCAAAATATGCATATTTTTCTATATTTCGCATCCTTATCGGACAATTTTGCATCTCAATTGCAAATTTGTCCATATCTCAGTAATTTCCATTCGTGATTAAAAGACAAATACAAGAAAAACTAATCCAGTTATCAAAACAATTTCCCGTAGTTGCAGTAGTTGGTCCACGACAATCTGGGAAAACTACTTTGGTAAAGATGACTTTTAAAGATAAGGAATTTCAAAATCTTGAGGAGCCGGATACCCGGCTTTTCGCACAGAATGATCCGAGATCGTTTTTATCATCTTCTAAATCAGGATTAATTATAGATGAGGTACAAAGAGTCCCCGATTTATTTTCATATATCCAGTCTATTGTAGATGAAAATAAAGCTCCGGGAAGTTTTATTATTACCGGTTCACATAATTTTTTAATGCAAGAAAAAATTTCCCAAACACTTGCAGGTAGAGTGGCAATACTAACTTTGCTTCCTTTCAGTCTTGAAGAAATTTGGTCAGGAGGCTCAGTAGAAGATTTTTCAAACTACATTTTCAGAGGGTTTTATCCTCCAATCTACGATAGAAAAATTGATCCTTCAGATTGGTATCCTAACTACATACGTACTTACCTGGAAAGAGATGTAAGGTTGATAAAAAATATTCCTGATTTAAACTCTTTTACTTTATTCGTGAAATTGTGTGCGGGCAGAATCGGACAATTGTTAAATCTTTCCTCTCTCGCAGTTGAGGCGGGAATATCCGTAAACACTGCGAAATCCTGGTTATCAGTTCTCGAAGCTAGCTATATTACTTACAGATTGGAACCACACTTTCAGAATTTCAATAAAAGATTAGTTAAAATGCCCAAACTTTATTTTTATGATACAGGACTAGCTTGCTCATTACTTGGATTGGAGAGTAAAAATCAGGTCAGTACACATTACCTGGTAGGAGCTTTATTTGAAAACTTAATTCTTTCAGACTTGATAAAATATAAAATGAATTACGATCTAAACAGTAATTTTTATTTCTGGCGTGACAAGTTAGGGCGTGAAGTCGATTGCCTAATAGAATCGGGACTGGATAAAATCATACTTGAAATTAAATCTGGGAAAACAATTAATGAAGATTTTTTCAATGGTTTAAAGTTTTACAAAGATCTTGCAGACGATATGAACATTTTTTCATATCTTGTCTATGGTGGTCAAAAGGAGGAATCTCGCAGCTCTGGGGAGGTGCTGCCGTGGTACAAAGTAACAAAAGTTTTAAAGAGAAGATAAAGCAAAGTATTCGAGGACGGTTTAACATTTATTGACAGTCCCATTATAATTGCTTACATTTGACAAAAACAAAGGTGAGCAGTTATGAAAATAGACATATTTTCTCCTCCCCTAGTCGATTCAATTGTTTGGGGAACCATCTCGAAAAAATACCTCAGTAAGGTTTACCATATCACTGAGAAAATTATTTCATTTCTATTTGTATTCAGTCTTATACAATTTGTTATCTCAGAAACACACGCTCAAAATTTTTTTCCATTAAAAGTTGGCAATGCTTACCAGATTAAGAATCTTTGGTCTTGGTGGGGTCCTGGAGGAAATGGTGAAATTGGAACTAACTATTACCCTATTACCGTTGTTGAAGATACTGTTATCGACGGAGATATCTTTTTCCGTTATTCTAATAATATATTACTTAATAATGCGTATTTATTTAATTATGATTCCCTAAATCAAAAGGTTTATGTAAAACTTCCGAATGACACTACACTAAGGTTAGGTGTTGATTTAAATTCGCCAGCTGGTGCAACTTACATCTCCTACTTACGTGGATCACCCTTACAATTTACGTCTGGTGGGATTACAAATGAAGTTGTTTTGGGAGATACGCACTCAGTTTACATCATGCAATATTCTCCGGCGTCAGATAACTTTATTTATAAATTTGCTGATAATATTGGTTTATCATATTTCAGAGCCTGGGGTGGAATCATTCAAGCTGGTTACCAATCCACGCAAAATGTAATCTCTGGCATTATTGATAGTATAATTTATAACCCTATTATACTTGATATTGATACTCTCTATCCAATTCAGGATAGACCGATTGATACATTTCCATTTTTATTGACAGTATCTTACACCGCAAACTGGCCGCAACTGATAAATTCATTTTACTTATCAGTTGAGCATATCAGGGTTGATACTTTAATCCAATCATTGCAATATAATATTTCAAAAAATAATCCTCATATTACTTTTAATTTGCCTGATTTGTTGGTCGGAGATAAAATTAAATTAAGAGCTACCGCAACAGATTCCAGTATTTTCTTTAACGTTGCTCAGTATCCGGATACTGGGTGGGTTGTAATGAATGTATTACCTCCGATTTTAAATGTTGAAAACGAAAGTTTTCCAATACATTATGAGCTTCTACAAAACTATCCTAATCCATTTAATCCGTCCACTAAAATCAAGTATCAGATTCCTGAATTAAATTTTGTTATTATTAAAGTTTATGATGTGTTAGGAACAGAAATAACTACTCTTGTTAATGAAGAAAAGATTGCGGGAAGTTATGATGTTGATTTTGATGGAAATGAGCTGGCGAGTGGAATATATTACTATAGAATTACAACCGGAAATTTTTCACAAACCAAAAAAATGATTTTAATAAAATGACTAAAAAGTTCATCGGTATAGCAATCGTAAAAAAAATAATTTTAGCATTAATTATCTATGCTAATCTAATTTGTGCTCAAAACTTCTTCCCTCTTAAAGTTGGAAATGCTTATCAGGTTATAGATGATTGGTACTGGAATGTTGGGCATTTTAGTGGTTCGGGAACAGATTACCAGAATTTAATTGTACAATCGGATACTTTAATAAATGGTCTGCTCTTCTATAAATTCTCAAACAATTTTAATTATTATCCTCCCATTAATTATGATTGTCTATTCAGATACGATTCTCTAAATCAAAAATTGTTTGTAAAGACCCCTTACAGCCCCATTATACGGCTAGCGGTTGATTTCAACACACCGTTGGATTCGCAATATATTTCCTACATTAACGGAGAACCGATAAATTTTATTTCGCAAGGTCTTTCTTACAAAATAGTAATGGGGGATACACAATTAGTTTATTCAATGAAACATCCACAAGAAGATAATATTCCATTATATAACTATGAGTTTTCTGCAAATATTGGTTTATCTAAGTTCAAAGAATATGCCGTAAACACGAACTCACTCTTTTCACATGATCAGAATATTGTTGCAGCAATTATAGATTCATTATTTTACAATCAATTAATATTAAAGGTAGATTCTCTTTATCCGGTTGAAGATAGACCGGTTGATACATTTCCCTTTTTACTAACGGTTCCTTGCACTGCCAGCTATACTGAACTCATAGATTCATTTTACCTTGATGTTGAACACATAAGAGCAGATACTTTAGTTCAGACCAAAAAATACAACATCTCCAAGAGTAATCCACAAATCTCGTTCAATCTTTTCGGGATGCTCTCTGGAGATAAAATTAAATTCAGAGCAACAATTACCGATACCTCCATATTTTATAATACTGCACATTATCCGGATGCGGGCTGGGTTGTAATGAATGTTCTTCCACCTATTCTGAATGTTGAAGAAGAAAATTTATTATCATTCTATGAACTCGCTCAAAACTTTCCAAATCCCTTTAACCCAACAACGAAAATAAAATATCAACTACCAGAACCTGTATTTGTTACAATTAAAGTATATGATGTTCTAGGAAATGAAATAGAAACTCTTGTTAATGAAGAGAGGGATGCGGGAAGTTATAAAATTGATTTCAACGGTTTGGAGTTAACAAGTGGAATATATTACTATAGAATTACAGCCGGAAATTTTTCTCAGACTAAAAAAATGATTTTGTTAAAATGAAAATTGTAATCATTATCACAATACTCACTATCACATTAGTTGCACAACCAACTCCTAACCATTACAATTTTATGGCACAAAGAGATAGTTTGTATTATTTGCTTACAGACAATTCACTTTTGAAATTCTATTCGCATGAAGCAAGCGGTGAATTCTTTCTGACAAAATATGTTGAAGGTAACTTTCCATCTTCTACCAAATACACATTAAATGGTGATTACTTCTTTCTTGCATATAATGATTCAATATTTTATTTCTTAAACAGATCAATAGATGAATTAAGTTTTGAAAACGTGTTTGCACCTGGCTTCGCTATTTCATCACTTCACGGCTTTGGTCCATATTTTTTCATTCGATCTGGTAATACTTATCATCTTTATAAAATTGTAAGTGGACTTGTTGAATTGGTTGAAGATTCATTATTTAATCATCCATCTCAGGAGCTTGTCTTTTTCGTATATCCATATGTTACGATCGCACAAACCGTTTATAAGTACATTGAAGGGTTTGATTTTTACTCTATAACACAAATCAGTATTGGAAATGGAAATACTGGTCTCACCGATAACACACTTATATCCTATAGATTCTGGGTAGAACCTTGGCCATCAATGGAGGAACATAGCGTACTTGAGAAAACAATTATTGAAGAACCGAATTTCCCCAATTTTACCTATAATGGATGGGGAAGTAATATTAGCCAATTGCATCAACCTTTTGGATGGGGAACTTTAATTGCAAAAAAGAATTTATATTTTATGATGTGGGTTGGTGTAATTACTACACATAATTCTCAACTTGCTTATCTACCCACTACTCAAGAAAGAGCTACAATTTCAGACTATTATATTTTCTTATTAGGTAACGACTCGCTCAGATACTCTAAGTGGAATGCAGGTTCTACTTTTTATCCTTTCACCTGGGTAGACTATACTCCAGTTGAAAACAATGATGAACCTATGCTATCTTTTGAACTTTCTCAAAATTATCCCAATCCATTCAACCCATCGACAAAAATAAGATATGAGATTCCTGAAATGAGTTTTGTTACCATAAAAGTTTATGATGTGTTGGGAAAACAAATACTATCTCTTGTCAATGAGGAAAAGTCAGCAGGAAATTATGAAATTGAATTTAATGGTAAAGAATTGGCAAGTGGAATTTATTATTATAGAATTTCCGCAGGAAATTTTTCGCAAACTAAGAAAATGATTCTTTTGAAATAACACTAATCACTCGGTTTTTCTTTCATCGGGTAAAAATTTAAGAAATCATCTATGATCCGGCACTTACGGATTCAATTTCCTTTTCTTCAACAATTTTTTTTCCGGTGTTCAAATCTTTTTCTTTACTGATTCTTTCCAGTCTCATTGAGTCTGTTTTGAATTTTGGGATAACAAGAGACAAAAAATAACTTCTGAATATATACCACCAGAAACTTCTTTCTAGCAAAATTGGATTTATGTTGTGTGCAATTTCATTGTGGGCTTGAGGAGCTTTTTTCCAATGAAGTCCTGCTTTCTGATGATGAATAGTGTGATAGCCATTATTGAAAAGAAGAAAATTAAGGAACCCGGTAAAGTTTCTTGAATGATTCCACTCGGATTCTTCATCGGCGTGAACGTGCTGAACGTAATTAAATATCAAAACGCTAAATAGAGAAACTTGCTGGGGTATGATTACAAATAGTAATGCTTTCTCCCAATCAATTATAAATGCTGCAGCTATCCACAAAACAAGCACAACATACTGTGAAATACTTATCCAGAATTTCTCCCTGTTGTTTGCTTTCATTTCTTTCAGATAAACCATTATTGCTTTTTGCTGATAGTAGCCGCTAATTGTCGGATATGAAATGAGAGTAAGTAAATTATTTCTTTCACTTATCCGATAAGTAATTGAGTCATCGCCTGCCCGATTGTTAAAGCGATGATGGTTTTTATTATGTGTTGGTATCCACGCAAATATCGGGAAACCATAAAATACGGTAAGCCACCAGTCAGTAAACACATTCATCCCCTTTGATTTCCACATTGGTAAGTGGTTATGGTTATGAGTCATTACAGCCACAGTTACTGACATAAATAAAAACCATGTATAGATAAAAGTATTAGTTCCTAGCCAGAGCCATTGACTAATAAATAATGATGAGGTGATAAAAATATAAACCAGACTCTTTATGTCGGCAATTTCTTTTAGTTTTAAACTCATTTTTCAACCTCATCTTTAAAAAATAATTTATTCGGTTTCATTCTTTGTCTTAATTAGTAATACAACATTTAGACCACGTTTTAGGTTTCTTTCCCATTTGCTGTGGCTTTGCAATGACGGGATGAGTTTAATTTTCACAGTTGTAAAATCCAAACTGTTTACTTGACAATCAGGAAGTTTTACCATTTCTGCGAAAGAGCTCATTAATAATTTACACTAATCACTCGGTTTTTCTTTCATTGGAGCACTAGCAAAAAAATCTTTATAAAATCTCTCCGTGTATTTCCCGAGCATTTCTTCAACAACTTTGTGGTGCTTTGAACGGATTACAAATCCGGCGTGGTATGATTTATCCAATCTCCATACAATTTCAGGATCGTTGTAAGATGAAAGATCGGGCCACTCCTGTTTTGATAATGAAGTTATAATTCCTGCATAGTCATTTTTAACTTCGGGATATTTGTATTCTGATTCGCCCCTGAGAATTTCTATTTTCGCCCATTCACGCCATAAATTAATTCCGGATGCCGCAAGCACGAGCTCAGAAAGATTTGCTCCGCCAACACGAGCAGAAGTTTCAAGAAAATAAATTTTTCCATCTTTATCGGATTCAATAAACTCTGTGTGGGAAACTCCGCGCAGCATTCCAAGAGCTTTCATTAATTTTTCATTCAGTTCAAGAAGCTGCTGCTCTTTTTTACTTCCTCGTTCAACTGTCCTGCTTGTAAAAACTCTTCCTTCGTGTGCAACTTCAAATGGCGGTTTCCCGTACTGGCTTGCAATTGCAAATCGTACTTCGTGCTCATAAATAATTGAATCAACGTGATAAATATTTCCAGGGATAAATCTTTCCATCAAGAAAAACGATTGTTCGTCGCCAAGATGATTTATACGATTCCACATTTCTTCTTTGCTGTTAACTTTTTTCAATCCGTGTGCGCCGGCAAGCATTCTTGGTTTAATCATATACGGATACGGAACTTTTTCAGCAAATTCATTAATATCATTGTGATTAAGAACGTGAATGAATTCAGGGACAGGGATTCCCATTTCCTTTGCTCTCATTCTCATTGCAAGTTTATCACGAAAGTAACGTGCGGTTGTGTCACCCATCCCTGGAACGCGTAAATGTTCTCTTAACGCTGCAGCTTTCTCAACATCAAAATCATCGAGGGCAACAATCCTGTCAATCTTTTCGTTCCTTGCAACAAAGCTTACTCCGTAAATAACATCGCGCATATTCCATTCTTTGTTTTTATCCGGCATATAAAAAATTTCATCGATTGATTCTTTAGGCCATGGAGCCGTTTCAAGACTTTTTGATGTAAGTAATAAAACACGACAGCCTTGATCCTTACACTCACGCATAAAGTCAAATCCTTTTTCATAAGAAGAAACGCAAAGCACGGTGTTGGGTTTAGCGGAGTTCATATCTTTTGCTCTTAGTGTATTGTGTATAATAATGTGTGGCAATTTTAAGTTATATGGAAGAAAGAAGCAAGTAAGTAAAAATAAAAAAGGCTCCGGTCAGGGAGCCTTTGCGTTTATATTACTTTAATAGCAGCATCTTCCGGACTTCAGATTTTTCTCCAGCCTGAAGCTTATAAAAATATGTTCCGCTTGCAAGCTTCGATGCATCGAATTCAATTGAATATGAACCGGCAGACTTTTCTTCATTAACGAGTGTGGCTACTTCATTTCCCATAACATCATATACTTTAAGATTAACAAGTTCATTGGCGGGAATGTTGAAAGTAAATGTTGTTGATGGATTAAAGGGATTTGGATAGTTCTGCATTAATGCAAATTCCTTCGGTGAAGTAATTCCTACTTCAACTATTGAAGAGTATTCAAACGTACCGTTATAATCGATTTGCTTGAGACGATAGTAAAATTTTCCTTCGCCGGGGGAAGTGTCTGTAAAGCTGTAGCTTCTCCTCTCCGTAGTAGTTCCAGAGCCCGGGATAAATCCTATCTGTTCATAAAATTTATTATCGACACTCCTTTCAACGGCAAATCCTGAGTTGTTAGTTTCAGTGGCTGTTGTCCAGTTTAGAATAATATTATTATCAATCAGATTCGCTGTGAAAGAAGTAAGTTCAACGGGAATGGTTGAATAATCAACATACGAAATGTATTGAAGGTTTGTAGAAGAATAAATTGTTTGTATCAAATTTCCCGTGGTTCCATCTATTTCGTGTAATCCGCTGCTATTTGTTACCAGATAATTTCCGCTTGGTAACTGATAAACACCTCTTAGACCTGATACCTGCGTAAAGAAGTTTAGCTGAGTTCCGTTAGAATCGTAAATTCCTAATCCTGACGGAGTGGAGAAAACTGCAAGAGCGAGGTTGCCATTCTGCAGTTCAATAATCTGCTGTGGAAAATTTACACCCGTTATCAGGTTGTTAAGATAATTTCCATTCAGATCATACCTGTGTGCAGCATCACTGCTTGAACCCGTAACCAATACATCGTTCATCCTGAAAAGAATAGCAAATGGACTGTTTAATCCACCAGCACCAATTGCTATAAAATTACCCAGATAATTACCACTGTTATCAAATTCGGGAACACCATTCTGATTACCGCCGCTTCCAACTGTCACGACCAGATTCCCATTTGGTCTGTAAGCATGACCACGAATATTATCCAGTATTGTATTATTAACACCTCCAGCAGGAGCATAAATACCGATGTAATTACCCGATGTATCAAACTTCTGAACAAGATCAGTTATTTGATCTGAAACACTGATGAATCCTGCAGGATTAAGCAGTGCATGTTTTGGAGAAGCAAGATTGCCCGGGTTTGATGGAATATAATTCGCATTGACAAGACTACCGGTTACTGGATCAAATGATAATACGTTATCATTCGTCCAGTCAGGAATTAATAAAAGTTTCGTATCCGAATCACCATTTTCTACAGTTTCGTTCAGAGATTTTCCCCAATTAATTTCTGCATTTGAAAGATCATATCTGTCTTTTACCTGGCTGTATGTCAGAACTTCTCCATCTAAAAAGGGGTGAGAAAAATTTTTAATAACACTATAAAGTATAACACCGTTTTCCACCTTCAATACATCTATCAAAATGCCCTCTGGTAGTTTTACACTAACAGGAAGCTGCTGTTTAACAGCGGTTTGTTTTGCTTCGTAATAGATGGATGGATTTAGCTCTTTCTGTATCAACAAATTCTCGAAGTAGTTCTCCTGAGAAAAGATTGAAGTAAACAGGAAGAAAGAACTTAAACAAATAAGTAAGATTTTCTTCATGTGAGGCTCCTTTATAAATGAATAGAAGTAATTCTCTTTTGTAAGTTTAGCTTTTATAAAAGAAAGAAGCAAGTGGACTTTGTAATTTTATTTTCCGTTAACGTATTGAATATTTTTTACAACTTAATAATTTATTCCATTTTGTTAAATTTGTTCCCAATAAATCATAAACTTTTATGCCTTCTAACAAAAAAATAGTTATAATCGGTGCCGGCATTTCGGGTTTAACAACCGCTTATCTTCTTTTTAAAGAGGGTTACGACGTAATTGTTCTCGAGCAAAAAGATAAAGTCGGCGGTTCAATTGAAACTGTTTCTGCCGATGGTTTTCTATTTGACAGAGGACCGAACAGTGGATTGGAAACTACTCCGCTAATTCAGCAGCTTGTAAAAGATTTAAATCTTGAAGACCAATTTGTATATGCCAATCGTGAAGGAAATAAAAGATACATTTTACGCAATGGACAACTTCACGCACTTCCAATGTCACCTCCGGCATTTTTCAAAACAGAATTATTTTCAGGAAAAGCAAAGCTAAGATTGTTTGCCGAGCCTTTCATCGGAAGATCAAAAGATGGTTATTATCAAAGTATTGCTGAATTTGTTACCCGAAGACTTGGCAAAGAGTTTTTAGATTATGCAATCAATCCTTTTGTCGCCGGAGTGTATGCGGGAAGACCGGAAGATTTAAGTGTGAAATCTGCGTTCCCAAAACTTTATGCTCTTGAAGAAGAATACGGCGGATTAATTATGGGCACTATAAAAAGCATTCGTAAAAGAAAAAAAAGCAAAGAAGTTTCCAAGCAAAGTGCAAAAATGTTTTCATTTAAAGATGGAATGAAAGTTCTTCCCGAAGCAATTGCAGAAACACTTGGTAATCGGATTAGCACTGGTGTGGAAGTTACTTCTGTCCGAATTACCGCAGAAGGAAATTACGGGGTTACTTTCAGAGATGATAATCAGAATTTAACTTTGCTTGCAGATGTAGTTCTTTCAACCGTTCCCGCTTATAAAGCTTCTGAACTATTTGGACATTTTGATGAAAATTTATCTAAGCATCTGAATCAAATTTATTATCCGCCTGTTCTAGTCCTTTATCTTGTTTATGAGAAAAAAAATATTGGTCAACCGCTTGATGGTTTCGGGTTTTTAATTCCTGAGAAAGAGGAAAAATCTTTTCTGGGTGCAATATGGAGTTCGGTAATCTTTCCAAATCGTTCCGATGAAACCAAAGCAGCTTTTACTTTATTTATTGGCGGCTCACGTGATGCTGGTTTTGTGGACGACGTTGAGCAAATGGTAATGGACCGTGCAAGAAGAGAATTTGAAATTATAATGAAAATAAGTGCCGAACCGGTTCTGGCAGCTAAAAGATTCTGGTCAAAAGCAATTCCTCAATACAATCTTGGTTATGTTGAACACGAAAATTTCTTTGATCATTTTGAAAAGAACAACAAAGGAATTATGCTTGGCGGGAATTACCGCGGAGGGATTTCGATTGGAGATTGTATAAAGAATTCAGAATTAATAGCTAACAAGATTAAAAAGCTTTTGAATGTATAATTTATAATGTAGAATGTAGAATTATGTTTGTATTCGAAAAATCCGTTAAGTATGGAAATGCGGTATTAGAAAAGAGTTTTAATTTTTCAATTCGAATTGTGAAATTGATGAGTAATTGATTAATAAAAATCGGAATGTTGAACCATTATTAAAACAATTATTGAGATCCGGAACTTCAATTGGCGCTAATATTACAGAAGCACAAAACGCATACACTAAAAAAGACTTTATAAATAAACTTGGTATTTCTTTAAAAGAAGCACGCGAATCAGAATATTGGATTAGACCTTTAATTACAACAAATTATTTAGATAAAAATGAATCAGATAGTATTCAAAAAGATTGCGAAGAATTAATTAAACTATTAACTACGATTATAAAAAGCTCAAAAAAAAATATTTAATCAATTATACATTATAAATTCCACATTATACATTCCGGAGAAGAAAATGCCAGAAAAGAATTTTACCTTCAAACGTTTCAGAAGACTACGTTACAATCCCATAGTCAGAGATATGGTAAGAGAAACCGTGCTGACAAAGAATGATTTGATTTATCCGCTGTTTGTTGTTCCGGGAAATAATGTAAAAAAGCCTGTTAAATCTATGCCCGGAGTTTTTCAGTTATCTGTAGAAAATTTAGTAACCGAATGTAAAGAAGTTCGTGATCTTGGAATTCCTGCTGTTATTCTTTTCGGAATTCCCGAACATAAAGATGAACAAGGAAGTGATGCATATAATCCCAATGGAATTATTCAGCAAGCAATAAGAGCAATAAAAAAAGAAATAAAGGATTTACTTATAATAACTGATGTCTGCTTGTGCGAATATACTTCTCACGGTCATTGCGGAATTCTCGATGGTGAAGATATTCTGAATGATGAAACAATAACAGTGCTTGCCAAAGAAGCTGTCTCTCATGTTGAAGCCGGTGCTGATATGGTAGCTCCATCCGATATGATGGATGGACGAGTTCTTGCAATCCGCAAAGCTCTTGATCACAAAGGTTATACAAAAATTCCGATAATGAGTTACGCAGCAAAATATGCTTCCGGATATTACGGACCGTTCAGAGATGCTGCTGAATCAACTCCCGCTTTTGGTGACAGACGATCTCATCAAATGGATATCGGAAATATCAACGAAGCTCTTCGTGAAGTTGAGACAGATATTGAAGAAGGTGCTGATATTGTAATGGTAAAACCCGCAGGACCGTATCTTGATGTAATAAGAAAAGTGAAAGAAAAATTTGGAATGCCAACCGCAGCTTACCAGGTGAGCGGAGAATTTTCGATGATAAAAGCAGCAGGACAAAACGGGTGGATAGATGAAGAAAGAGTTATGATTGAATCGTTGACAGCCATTAAACGTGCTGGTGCTGATATGATACTTACTTATTTTGCCAAAGACGTTGCTAAGTGGATTGATAAAACTCGAAAATAAAATCGGTCGAGTCGAAAACATTCTCGTTGTCCGTCAGCACAACCAGATTGGAGATATGCTTTGTTCGCTTTCGTTGTATGCTGCATTGAAGAAAAAATATCCTGACTCACAAATTACTTTTGTGGCTGCGAAAACAAATTATGAAATTCCTTTCAATGAGATAAATCCCTTTCTGGATAATATTATTATTTTCGATAAGCAAAATCTTAAGTCGATATTAAATTTCTTTCTAAAGCTTCGCAGAAATAAATATCAGATTGGCATCGTCCCATCAACGATTAAAATTTCAAGGACATCACACATAATTAATTTTCTATCCGGAGCTAAAATTAAAGTCGGGGTAAAGTCAATTGATGGGATAGAGAATAACTCACATAAATTACTTAATATCAAATCTGACTTTGCCTGGAAGAATACACACCAGCTTGAGAGAAACCTTGATGTGGTTAAACAGATTGGCTGCGACCTGACAGAAGGCGAAAAGAAATCAATCAAGTTTAAATTTTCAGATGAAGAGATAAGAGATGCTAAAAGATTCATCGAAGAATCTTTTCCGGATAAAAGCAGAAGGATAATTGGCTTTCATCCTGGAGCCGGGAAAAAGGATAATGTGTGGTCAACAAAAAGTTTTATAGAGCTGATAAGAAAAATTTATACGAAGCACAATAACTACGTTTTACTTACTTCAGGATGGATTGACAATGTGATAATCAGTGAAGTTGAGAAAGAATTAAAAAGTGATGACATCCCATACAAGATTTTGAACAATCTGCCGATAAAAAAACTTGGATCGATACTTTCTTTGATTGATCTTTATATTACCAACGATACCGGTTCAATGCACATTGCTGATTTTTCAGATGCAAAAATGATTTCATTATTTGGCCCAACAAATCCTGCTGAATGGGCTCCTATCGGAGAAAATAAATGTTTTATTCAATCAAAAAACGGAAATATTAATAACATCTCGGTTGGTGAAGTGTACAATCTAACCGAACAAATTCTGGAGAAAACAAAATGAAATACCGCAAACTTGGAAAATCAAATATTGAAGTTTCAGAAATAAGTCTTGGCTGCTGGACGATGGGCGGACTTAATTGGGTTAACGGCGATCCAAATGGCTGGGCAAATGTTGATGAAAGAGAAATTGCAGAAGCAATTAATTATGCAATTGATCACGGCGTAAATCATTTTGATAATGCTGATGTTTACGGAAACGGACGAGCAGAAAGAATGCTCGCAAGAATTCTTGGAAACAGAACTAATAATTTTATAATCGCGACTAAGATTGGTTGGTTTCCGGGGACGGCAGCAAATGCTTATGAACCAAAACATATCCGTCATCAATGCGAACAATCGCTTGTCAATCTGAAAAGAGATTATATTGATTTGTACTATTTCCATCACGGATGGTTTGGTGACAGAGATGAATATCTTGATGATGCGGTGGAAGTAATGTACAGATTGAAAGAGGAAGGAAAAATCAGACTTGTTGGGCAGTCAGCTTATTCTCATAAAGATTTTGTCAAGTTAATTCCAAAAGTTAAACCGGATGTTCTGCAAAGTTTTGCGAATCCGGTTGAAAGAGCTTTTATTGATGATGGAAATCCCACAAGAAAGCTGATGGAAGAAAATCAGATTTCTTTCGTTGCATTCAGACCTTTATACGAAGGATTGCTTCTCGACAAATACAAAAAAGAAAATCCTCCGCAGTTTGAAAATGGAGACCATCGAAAAGGGCTATCAAGATTCTCTTATGAAAGTCTTGCAAAGCTTGAAATTCAATTAAATAAAATAAAAGAACGATTTGGCTCTTCAACTGAAGATCTTGCAAGAGTTGCTCAGCAGTATCTGCTTCATTACAGATTTGTTGGTGCCGTGATACCAGGTTTTAGAAATCTCAGACAAGTGCAACTAAATTTATCTGCGATGGATAAACCACTGAATGATGATGAGTTTGAATTTGTGAGAAACGTTTTTACGAGTTGAGTTCTTTCATCCATCAGTTCGGCGGCATTTTTAAGTGTGTTGAAGATTGCAGTCCGGTTGAAACTTCAGGAATAATTCCCTTCTTGATGTAAATTGGACGAATGTGTTTTCTAAGTGACGGCAGGATTTTATAAAAAGCTATTGCACCAATCAAACAAATTATACCACTTGAAAGAACTGTATATGGCGCACCAATCGTACTTGCTAAACTTCCTGCCATAAAACTCCCGAACGGTGCTGTTCCCATAAAAGCCATAACGTAAAGACTCATTATTCTTCCACGTTTATCATCATCAACAAGAGTTTGCAGTAAAGTATTTGTTGAAGCCATCTGCATCATCATCCCAAATCCTGTGAAGAGCATAAGTCCGACTGACAAATAAATATTTCTCGAGAAAGAAAAGAACAAAAGTCCGAGAGAAAAAATTGTTGTTGCAATTGCAATCCATCTTCCCAAACCGACAACAGATTTTCTGGATGCAAGATAGATCGCTCCGACCACGGCTCCTGTTCCTACTGCCCCAAAAAGAAAACCAAGTGTGTTTGCATCTCCGTGTAAGATATCTTTTGCGAAAACCGGCATCAGCACCGTGTATGGCATTCCTGTAAGACTAACCAACCCGATCAATAATAACAACGCACGAATGGGTTTGAAGTTATATGCGTACTTAATTCCTTCTTTAACTTCTGTAATAACTTTTTCCTTGTGATGATTATTTTCTTTTGGTGGAATCTTCATCATCAATAAAGCTATAATCACCGTAAAAAAACTCATTGCATTAATTAAAAAACAAAGTCCTTCACCAAGTGCAGAAATTATAAAGCCGGCTATAGTTGGACCGATTAATCTTGCGGAGTTGAATACGGATGAGTTCAAAGCTATTGCATTCGGCAGATCATTTCTGTCATCAACCATATCAATTACAAAACTTTGCCTCGTTGGCATATCAAAAGCATTTATCAATCCTGAAAATAAACTCAACGCAACTATGTGCCATATCTCAATTGAATGAGACAATGTAAGATACGCGAGAATAAATGCCTGGATCATTGCAAGAGATTGTGTTGTTATAATAATTTTATGTCTGTTGTATCTGTCCGCAAGTACACCGGCAAAGGAAGCAAAAACAAAAGTTGGAATCTGTGATGCGAAACTTACAAGACCCAAAAGAAATGCTGAATCGGTCAAACGATAAACAAGCCATCCAAGTGCAACCGATTGCATCCAGGTGCCAATTAGAGAAAGGCTTTGTCCTGTAAAAAACAACCTGTAGTTTTTATGACGTAATGCTCTTAATGTTTGCTTAACAAATCCTGATTTCATATTTCAAAAATGCTAAATATTTATTTTAGTACCTTACATTACTTAAAAGTTAAGTTGTACAGAGATGACATATTTTTAAAAAGGTGTCATCTCTCCGCGCTGTGTCATGTGATTTATTAAAAAAAATATCTACTTGAGCTAAAAAAATAATATGCACAAAATTCAAATACGGTTTTATGAAGAGCTGAACGATTTCCTTCCCGAGGAAAAGAAGAAAAGAAGAATTGTTCATCAATTTATTGATCGAACATCTGTAAAAGATTTAATTGAATCTCTTGGAATTCCTCATACAGAAATCGATTTAATTCTGGTCAATGGAAAATCTGTGAACTTCAAATATTTAATAGGCGATGGCGATGATATTTCTGTTTATCCTGTTTTTGAATCGTTTGATATTTCTAAAGTTCAGCATTTAAGACAAAAGCCGCTGCGTAAACCAAAATTTGTTGCTGACGTTCATCTTGGAAGATTAGCCAGATATTTAAGAATGATGGGGCTCGATGTTAAGTATGAAAATAATTTTGACGATTATGAAATAGTTGAATTATCAGTAAAAGAAAGAAGAGCCATTCTTACCAAAGACAGAGGAATATTAAAAAGGAATGAAGTTACTCACGGATATTTTATAAGGGCAATAAAAATTGAAGATCAGATAAAAGAAGTCCTGAATCGATTTCATCTTCAAAAAGAAATTAAAAAATTCTCCCGATGTATTGAGTGCAATGAAATATTAAAACCAGTCAGAAAAGAAAAAATAATTAGTCGGCTTCCGCCAAAAGTAATACAATCACAGAAAGATTTTCACATCTGTCCTTCCTGCAAAAAAATATTCTGGAAAGGAACCCACTACCAGAGGATGCTCTCAATAATTAACAAATTAACCAAAGAGAATTAGGAGGATGGTATTCCAAATTCTCTCATTACTTACGCACAATTAAGTTATTTTTACAGAATTAAAATTTTTTATTGAAAGTCAAAATGTGGATTATTATTCGTCTCCTGATCGGGATTGTTGTTCTTCTAGTTTCGGAGTATTATTTCATAAACAGATTAAATTTTGCGGTCAAACATTTCTTCCCGAATTTTAATGAAAAGCGATTCCCCGCTTTCAGGAAAATATTTTTCATCTGGACGAATCTCTACCCTATTCTTCTAATTTTTATTTTCACATACTTTGCAATTACAGGATCTTATTTAACAGCACCAGAAAGTATATTTATTGATTACCTCCTCGTTTATCCTTTCTGGATTTCATTCATCCTGATGATTCAATGTTTTCTTTTCTTCATTCCGTTAGATTTAATAAAATTATTGTCCCGCCCATTTCTTAAAAAATATGAGTTGAAAATAATCAGAATTCATTCGTCACTTTTGTTTTTGTTGATTGGTTTTTTCATCATCTATATTCCGGCAAGAATTATTTATGATTATAACACTGTTTCTATCCGACCGGTTAAGTATGAAGAAAAAAATCTTCCCGCTTCTTTAGAAAATTTTAAAATCGCTTTCATTTCGGATATTCAGGCTGATCACTATACCGATGAAGCAAGAATAAATAATTTTATTAATAAAGTTAATTCATTAAACCCTGATTTGATATTGATTGCCGGTGATTTGATAACAACAGGTCCTGATTATATTGAATTAAGTGGCAGAGAAGCCGGAAAGTTAAAAGCAAAATACGGAGTTTATTCGTGTGTCGGTGATCATGATAATTGGGCATACAGGAATGATTATTCAAGAAGTCTTGCCGAAGTAAAATCTGCTCTCAATTACAATGGTGTTCAGATGATTGACAATGGAATTGAAAATATTAAAGTTGATAGTTCTGAGATTTCAATAACATTCGTCACTGCTACTTATGTGGAGGATGTGCCCAAAAACATACTGGATAGTCTCTCATCAAATAATCACGGCAGCTTCAAAATATTTCTTACTCATCAGCCGCAGCCAGAACTTATTGAAACAGCCGAAAAAAATAATTTCAATCTTTTCCTTGCAGGTCATACTCACGGCGGACAAATTACTTTTGTTTTTCCATTCATTCAATTGACACCAACAATGTTTGAAACAAAATATATTCGTGGTGATTTTCATTTTGGTGACCCCGGCAAGGGCGGGTCAGGTATGCTGATGATTGTAACTCGTGGGCTTGGAATGTCATTGGCGCCAATCAGGTACAACTCAACTCCGGAAATAACTTTAATCGAACTTAAAAAAGAACCCTAAATCACAATAAACAAAAATCAAATCTCAAACTTCAATATTCAAATTCCAAATGTTTGAATATTCTAATTTGTTTATTGGTGCTTGTTTGTATTTTGCGATTTGAAAATTGATAATTAAAGGTTGTGCTTACACTTTCAGAAATAAATATATATCCTGTCAAATCACTCGGCGGAATCAGTTTGCAATCTGCTGAAGTCGAGGAACGCGGATTAAAGCATGACCGCAGATGGGTATTGATTGATGAATCAAATACTTTCTTCACCCAACGTGATTTCCCGGAAATGGCATTGATTAAAGTTACGATTGAAAAAGATGGACTTTTACTTGAGCATAAGAAGAAAAATTATCCTCCGTTATTAATCCCGTTTTCTTTTGAACATTCGAAAAAAGATAAAGTAATTATCTGGAAGGATACTGTCGTTGGAGAATTCTATAATGCTCAGATAGATGAATGGTTCTCAGAAATTCTTAGTATAAAATGTCATCTCGTAAAAATGCCGGAATCAACAAAGCGAATTGTTGACAAAGATTATGCTGAAAATAAAATTGTAAGCTTTGCCGATGCATTTCCGTTTATGATTATCGGTCAGTCCTCTCTTGATGAATTAAATTCTAGAATGAAAATCCAGTTGCCAATGAACAGGTTTCGTACGAATTTTGTTTTCACGGGTGGAAAATCATTCGAAGAAGATAATTGGAAAAAATTTAAACTGGGCAATTTATTATTTGAAGCTGTCAAACCATGTGCAAGATGTGTGATAACAACAACAGATCAAGAAACTGCAGAAAGATTTAAAGAACCACTTCTGACATTATCAAAGTTCAGAAATTTCAATAACAAGGTTTTATTCGGGATGAATCTTGTTTGTGAATCTATTGGTAAAATTAGTGTTGGAGATCAGATAACTCAACTATCAAATTAAAAAACAACAATTATTATTTTGAAAGGACTAACAATGAGCAGAAAAGTTGAAGTTGCAGGAATAATGGGACCAGTCTGGTTTATCGGCTGGTTATTCACAATCGGTTTTTTAAAGCTTACTTTTTTCCAGGGATTATTAGCCCTTATAATTTGGCCTTACTATATAGGCGATTTCCTATCCAAACTACCACTACAATAGCTTTTTGTAAAATATTTGAAATGGATGAACACAATCTGATCTGATTGTTGATTATAGAACAATTAATCTGATTTCATTGATATTTAAATCAGAAGACAACTATTCTTTTGTGGTGATTTAAATCAAGAGGGACGCTTCATTTATTGTCTTGTGAAAATAATTACTCTATATTTTCTCTGGTATTAAAATCCCGGAGGTAAAAAAATGACTGACTTAAATATTTCATCAATAAAAAATCATCTCACTGACAGAAGAGACAGGCTTCATCAATCAGTAAAGTATGTGCCCGACCCAGCGAAATTATTCAGTCTCCTTCAGGAAGTTGATTCTGCACTTGAAAGGATTGATAACGGATCGTATGGAATCTGCGATGTATGTCATGATCCTATCGAGTCGGAAAGATTATTAATGGACCCGTTGTTAACTGTTTGTCTTGATCATCTGAATCAATATCAGCGCAAAGCTCTTGAACAGGACCTTGAGCTTGCTATAAAAATTCAACGTAATCTTCTTCCTCAAAATAATCTGAACGTAAACGGATGGGACTTCTGTTATCATTACAATCCGGCTGGAACTGTAAGCGGAGACTTTTGCGATTTCATAAAACTCGACGATCAATCAGTGCTTTTTGTTTTAGGCGATGCTTCCGGTAAAGGAATTTCCGCATCTTTGATGATGTCACATCTTCACGCTTTGATCAGAAGTTTACTTTCGCTCAATTTACCGGTTAACGAAATTGTTACCCGTGTAAATCGGTTATTTTGCGAGAGCACTTTATCAACACATTATGCAACGATGGTTTTTGGAAAGGCTAACAATGTTGGCGATATACAACTTTGTGTTGCCGGACATAATCCCCCGATAATACTTAAAAATGGTAAAGTCAGTACTATAAAAGCAACTGGTATTCCGGTGGGATTATTTAGTCAGGCAGAATATGAATCCGTCAACCTGAAAATGGATAAAGGCAGTTCACTTATTCTTTATTCTGATGGATTAACAGAAGCATCGGTTGATGAAATTGAATATGGAGAAAACAGATTGAAGGAACATTTAATTAAATCAAGTTGTAGTTCAGCAAAAAATACTCTTGATTCAATCATCAGCAGCCAAAAAGAATTTTTGAAGAATTCCACAGCATTTGATGATGTTACCGTTACTGTAATGATGAAAAGTTAATTGACTCTTAACACAATTACGCCTATCAACCAAAAAGTTTTAGTTAAAAAAGTTGTGATTTAACATTTAATAAAATAATTTTGCCCTTGAGCTTCAAGAAATTGCTCCCCGGATAAAACTCACGTAAAATAAATCACAATTATTAGGAGGTTAGTTATGCGGTCTTGCATAATTATTAGTTTGGCATTTTTATTTTTTCTGGGTTGCAATAAGGAAGAAATAAAACAAGCCCCATTGTTTGATAATCTTGGAACACTTCATTTCCCAATCACTACTAGTTCCGAACTCGCACAAAAATATTTTAATCAGGGAGTTATCTTAGCCTATGGATTCAATCACGAAGAAGCTTTTCGTTCTTTTGAGGAAGTGGCAAGACTTGATTCAAACTGTGCGATGGCATATTGGGGAATGGCTTATGTTCTTGGTCCGAATATAAATCTTCCAATGGATGCAGGTGTTGTCCATACTGCTTACGAAGCAATTCAAAAATCAATTTCATTACTGGATAATGAAACTCAAAGAGAAAAGGATTATGTGATGGCTCTCTCTGAAAGATATTCAGCAGAAGCACTTGAAGACAGAACACCACTTGACCAGGCATATTCAGATGCAATGAGAAATCTTTCGGCTAAATATCCGGATGATCCAGATGCAGCAACAATGTTTGCTGAATCAATAATGGATTTAAATCCATGGGATTATTGGCTCAAAGATGGAACTGCACAACCATGGACACCTGAGTTACTTTCAGTTCTCGAAAATGTTATTGAAAGAAATCCCGATCATCACGGAGCGAATCATCTTTATATTCATGCAGTTGAAGCATCAAAAAATCCTCAACTTGGATTGGAAAGTGCAGACAAATTAAAATTTCTTGCCCCCGGTGCTGGTCATTTAGTTCATATGCCAGCTCATATTTATATAAGAACCGGAAAATATCATGAAGGATCGCTTGCAAACATTCGTGCAGTAAAATCTGATGAGGAATATATTAATCAATGCAATCAACAAGGCTTTTATCCTCTTTCTTATTATCCACACAACTATCATTTTTTGTGGGCGACTGCAACACTTGAAGGTGACAGTAAAACTGCAATTGATGCTGCATTAAAAACTTCTCAGAAACCACCTGATTCATTAATGAGTGTTTGCGGATATCAAACTCTTCAACACTTTGCAGCTATTCCTCTTTATGCTTTTGTAACATTTGGTAAATGGGAAGATGTTTTAAATTACGAGAAACCTAAAGATGATAGACCATACATTGTGGCTGTCTGGCATTATGCAAGATCAATGGCATTCATTGCGACGAATAATTTAGTAGAAGCACAAAATGAAATTGTTGAGCTGGAAAGTTTCAGGGACAATGTGACTATTGATAGTCTTCTTATCTGGGGATTTAACTCCGCGGGATTACTTGTAGATATTGCAACTGAAACTGCAAAGGGTGAATTAGAAGCAAAGAAGAAAAATTATAGTTTGGCAATTTCACATCTCAAAAAGGCTGTTGAGTTTGAACATAGTTTAGTATATGACGAGCCGCCAACATGGTTCTATCCTTGCAGACAAAATTTGGGTGCCGTCTTAATTGAAGCAGGAAAATATGAAGAAGCTGAAAAAATTTACCGGGAAAATCTTGCGGAAATTCCTGATAATGGCTGGGGTTTGTTCGGATTACAACAAACTTTGTTAAAACAAGGAAAAGACACGGAAGCTGCTGAAATTCAACAGAAATTTGAGGATGCCTGGCAATATTCTGATATTAAATTGACCTCTTCCAGGATAATGTAATTCTAAAATTAATGCGCAGAATCAATTAATAATTAGGTAGAAGCAACTATTTTATTTAGTTTTGACCCCTCTGGTAATAGACCAGTTTTTTATTAAACATTTTTTTGGAGTTCTAGTGAGTACTAAGTTATTTGTGGGTTCTCTCCCATGGTCAGTTAATGACGACAAGTTAAAGTCAGCATTTGAAGCACACGGAAACGTTGTTTCTGCAAAAGTAGTTATGGATAAAACTACCGGCAGATCAAGAGGATTCGGATTTGTTGAAATGGGAAGTGCCGACGAAGCTAACAAAGCTATCAAAGCTTTGCACGATTCGGAATTGGGCGGAAGAAATATTGTAGTTAATGAAGCTAAATCTCGTAACTAAAAGTTCTATTTCTTAAATAAATTCTGAAAGGCGTTCAACCGAACGCCTTTTTATTTTTTAAACTTATTTTAGTATTAGCGACTTCTGAAAAATTTTAATTTGTCATATTGAACGACCTGCCTGCCGGCAAGGCAGGAGTGAAATATCTTGTTTTTAAATTGAAAAGAGTAACACATCGATAATAATTCAGAAGTCTCTAATAATAATTGATTAATAATTTGATATTATCTTTTGGCAATTTTTTCTAATTCTTCTAATATTCTAACCATGCCGTGAGTATCGAGTTTACAATATTCAAGTAGTTGCTGCTTTATTTCTGCAATTACCATTAAATCTGTTTCTGACTGTAAACTTTCATAAGCAATCGATGCTAATCCACCTTCATTAATTTCAAGATCATCATAACTTAAATCAGGCACTAGTGCGGGCAGTACGACTTTAATTGAATATGAACCTTTCATTTCCGGTGCGTAATAATATTTTTTTTGAAATGGAGTCATTAAATCTTTTATTCTGAAAATAAGTTTTTCAATTTCACCTGAATATTCCGGAAAATCCTTTGCTAATTCATTTAGTCTTGTAACTTCAAAAGTTTTATTATAAGCAAGCACATCACCATTTCCTTTGATGGCTTTCATAAGATTTTCAATGAATCTTTTTCTTGGCTCGATTCCAGGTTCAGCAAGAAATTCAAAATGTTCTGATTCACTTTTTTTATCTTTCTTTAAGAAAACAGAATATTGAAAAGGTATTTGCTGGTATGGTCTTGAATTATCAAACAGAGGTACAGCAGGCTGAAATGTTTCGAAGTCCATAAAGTAAAGCGGATAGTTTAAATCAGAAATAAAATCTTTGATGGAATTTATATCAATTATTGTTTTGTTTGCCTTGAAGGTATCAAGCTGAAGTCTGTTGTTTTTATTTAATGGATAGTCATCAGGAACATCACTTAACTTAATTATCCCTTCACTATAAAGTTCATACTTTTTTGAAAGATGCATCCCTGAAAAATCAAATATCGAATCTTCGGGAATATGTTTTCTGCAGTAATCAAAAAAAGCACAGGTATATGGATTGTGACAATGTTCACCAATATCAATCATCGGAATCTGTTTTTTCAACAGCATTTTCTTAAATCTTTCTACATTATCTTTAACTGATTTTTGCAATGGCAGTATTGAATCCAGGACTGATTCCGCTACAAACAATTTTTCTAAATCCAATTTTCCATTTCTGACATACTGGTTATTAATATAAATTATTGAAAAATCTTTCACATTGATTCCACAATTCGAAATAACATAGTATTGCAGGGCTGCATCATTCAGATAAGTATCTGAAATAGAAGTTGAACTTTTTACTTCATAAATTCTCCAGGAATTTTTCTCTCTGACTGCGATATCTGCTATCGCAAGAACCTGATTAAACTTAAACGCAGCTTCATATATCACATCAGCTTTATTTTTAATAAGCCCTTCAGTTTTTATCAAAGCTTTGTCATAATTTGGTGGATCACCTGTTGCACCAATCTCTCCTCCCGGAAAAAGTTGTTGTGCGAGCTTTCCAACATTTGTTCCTCTCTTAAAAATCGTTTTCTGCATTTCAGAGACTTCATCCATTTCACTATAGTGATATTTATAAAGATAAAGCTGCTTTTCACATTGAAGTCCTTTAATGTAAGATGATTTACTGAGTAGATGTGATGACATAGAATTTCTTTGAATATTCATTTAAAATATACAGTATCAATAGAAATAATCCTTTATATTAAATTAAGTTTAGAGATATATAATAAATTTGGTATAATAATTTTTATTGGAGTGCAATGAAAAAGAAAATAGAAATAAGCGGAAGCCTGAAGGAAATGGTAACTTACTGTACTGCAATTTATGAACCTGATTATGCTATTGATGCCGAGATGATTAATGATGTAATAAATAACAGTCCCATCTTCGAAAACAAAGGATTCAACACAAGTGTGCTTGGAACAGTTCAGAAAACAACAGTAAACCGAAGCAGTAAAGTTTTCATTAAAGGAAACAGAGTTACTTTGCAGGTAAGGTATGAAATACTCCGGGTTGTTGATATCGAACCAACGCAAAAGGATGAGGAATGGATTCAAAGCGATGTTCAACACTTATTAAAGCATTTTGAACTTTTACTAACGCCTCTCGAATGATGAAAATAATTTTTTCTCTTATACTAATTGCAGCAATAAATATTTTTTCTCAGTCGGAACGATTGACGCGAAATCTGGAAAATGGGTATGCCTGGGTGCGATTGGAAGATCCGGTTTTGAATTACAGCACTTCCAAAGAAACATATTTGAGTTCTATTCTTCAACGGTATCGTCTCACGCAAGAAAAGTATCCGGAAATTTCACATCTAGGCTGCAAAAATGAAATCGACAAAATCTACCAGACAGATGAATCTGATAAAATGTTGATGAGTAATATTATTTCTGAGATGGATAAATTTTATAATGAAGAAGAAAATATGATCATCCCGATAATTTTTGTTTATTGTTATACGATTAAGAAAATTGCCGGATTGAGTGAGGCTGATTTGAATGATTATAAAAAAGCAGTGCTTGAATTCTCTGAAGAATGAACTACAAATCCAGTTTTGTCTGAACGACTTTTTGTTTTTTCTTTGGTTCACGGTGACGTTTAAGAAAATCTCCGAAATCTTCTTTAGAGATTATATAGATTTTACCAACCTGTTGAGCTTTAAGTTTTCCCGAATGAATATGATACAGCACTGCCGAGTGACTTATATCTAACAGTTTTGAAACTTCCTGAACGCTGAAAAATTCTTTCATAGCAATACTTTTTTTGTTTTCTACAAAGCTTTTAAAGAATCTGAAATTAAATTAAGAAGCAAAACTATCAGATTCAATCAGCTAATAAATAAAAAGGCTGTTCACACGCAGGAACAGCCTTATTTGAGAATATTGAGACTTACTTTACAGTTTGTTTCCTTCCCTGTCTAACAAAACAGGGCTGCCAAATCCCAGAGTTTTAAGTGCGTCAAACTGAGTTTTTGCATCGCCGATGATAAGATAAATCATACTTGCGGGTTGAATGTATTTTTTAGCAAGAACTTTCAGCTCGTCTTGAGTAAAGTTTCGGACAAAATCTTCTCTTTCTTTAATATAATCGAACTCAAGGTTGTAAGTTGCAATATTATTCAACATACCTCTAAGTGCGCCAAGTGTCTCAAACGATCTTGCGTTAGAACGTATAAGTGAATTTTTGGTAAACTCTAAATCTGATTCCGGAATACCTTCACGATATTTATTCATTTCATCAATAAAAATCTGAACTGACTCAAGCGTAGAAGTTGATACAACACTTGAACTCGCAACAAAATAACCCGGATAAAGCGAACCGTTAAACGATGTTCTGGCTCCGTATGTATATCCTTTCTCTTCTCTTAAAATCAGATTTACATTGCCAGTAAAACTTCCGCCAAGTTTATAATTCATAACAGTTGCCGGATAATAATCAGGATCATTATACTTCATGCTCAGATTTCCAATCCTGATAACAGATTGTTTAGCATCAGGAAAATCAACGAAATAAATCTTCGAACTTTCCGATTGCTGCGGCAGCGGATACTCATTCAACTCCACTTCTTTCTTTTTCCACTTGAGTTCAAGTGATTGAAATGTGGAAACAGCTTTATCATCACTTACATCACCAACGATGGTAATTGTTGTAAGATTTGGTACAAAATAGTTATTGTAAAATGATTTTAAGTCATCAATTGAAATTGAATTAACTGATCCTTCGGTGCCTGATACACTTTTTGAAAATATATTCTGATCTCCATAAATTAATTTGTCGAATACTTTTGAAGCTACTGCCGATGGATCAGCTTTGCTGCGGTTTATCTTTTCAATTGTTTCTCTCTTTATCCGTTCGAATTCATTCTCATCCCACCTTGGTTCAAATAGAATTTCCTCCATAAGCGACCACACATCATAATATTTTGAGGAAAGACAATTAACATCTATAACTATAGATTCTTTACTGGTGTACATATTTATGCTCGCCCCAAGATCATCAATTGCTTCCTCAAGTTCGATCGGAGTTTTATTCCTGGTTCCTTCCATCATTATATCTGACATCAGATTTGAAACTCCAACTTTGTTTATATCATCAAGCAGCAAACCACCTTTTATTGTTAAAGAAAAATTGATTAATGGCAGTTCATTCTGCTCAATTCCATAAATTTTTACTCCGTTCGACAGTTCATCTTCCCAAATTTCAGGAAGTTTTAATAACGGATCCGGACCTGCCGGAGGTTCAACACTTCTGTCAAAAGAAGATTCAATTTTTTCAATTTTCATTTCTTCCGATCCTGCAACTGAAGAACTTGTTATGTTTTGTTCTTCAAGTTTTTCTTCAACTATAGGATATTTTTCTGAGTTCGATGCTATCAGATTTAAACTTCCTTTTGGAACGAAGCTGGTTGCGATATAAGGCTTCCCCTTGATGTACATTTCATAAGCTTTTATGATATCGTCTTTTGTTACAGTAAGCAGATTCTGCAGATCTGTATTAATGAAATCTGGTGTACCGGTAAATACATTGTAGCTTGCAAGTTGAAAGGATTTCCCAAGTACACTTGATATCTGGTTATAAAATTGTGTCTCTATTTTTGCTTTTACGCGTTGAAGATCTTTTTCAGAAAAACTTTCTTTATCAAATTTATCAAATGCTTCTTTTACAGCCTTTTCAACATCGTCGAGACTTTTGTCGGGAAATGCTCTGATTGTAATTGTAAACTCACCTGCAAGTTCCTGAGAATTCTGATATGCACTAACAGATGGTGCGAGTTTCTTCTCTTCAACAACAACTTTATACAGCGGAGATTTTTTGCTCTGTGCAAATAATTCACTAAAAAATTTTAGTGCATAATCATCCTTTGTGTATTGCTGTGGAGTTGGAAAAACAATATTCAATTCGGGTGATTTTGCAAAGTTATCTTCATGATACGCTTTTTTAGTTTTATCAATCTGAACTGGCATCGGATCAAGTGGTTTGACTTCGTCCCTTTTCTTGATTTCGCCAAAATATTTCTGAACCAGAACTTTTGTTTCTTCGTTATCGAAGTCTCCCGCAATTACCAGAGTAGCATTGTTTGGTCCGTACCATTTCTTAAAAAAATCATGAACGTCAGCCAATGTTGCATTTTTCAGATCTTCCATCTCACCTATTGTCTGCCAGTTATATGGATGATTTTCAGGATACAATAATTTATTAATTACATAACTTGTATGACCATATGGTTCGTTATCAACTCTCTGTCGTTTTTCATTTTGAACAACAGATTGTTGATTCATGAATGCTTCCTGTGTAACCGTACTTAACAAAAATCCCATCCGGTCAGATTCCATCCAAAGCACCATTTCGAGTGAGTTATTTGGCACAACCTGAAAATAAATTGTTCCGTCATTCCAGGTTCCGCCGTTTAATGTCCCGCCGGCATTTTGAATTTTCTTGAAAAACTGATCCTGTGGAATGTGCTGGGATTCCTGAAACATAATATGTTCAAAAAGATGAGCAAATCCAGTCCGACTTTTCACTTCCCTGTTTGAACCAACATGATAAAGAACGGCTACTGCTACAATTGGATCCGATTTATCATTGTGAAGTATAACCTGCAAACCATTTTCCAATGTGTACTTCTCATTTTCTATTTTGAAATCTGGTGAAAGTGACCCACAGCTAAAAAATAAAACAGACATTAAAAATGTCAAAGAAAGAATAAATTCAATTTTCATTTGCTTTTCCTTACAAATCTTCAAAAATATTTTATAATTGTACTTTAAAACACCTGATAAATCCGATGAAATCCAAGTCAATATTGATGAGCGGATGAAATAAAATCCAATGTTTGGGAAATCAAATGCACAGATGATACGCCTGTTGAGACCGTTTAGCAGATTAAATTCAAATAAAAGTTAACCGCCACTATTTGGGTGAAGTTTTTCTTTCTTTCCGGTATTACGAAAAGTTGTCGGGAACATCATTTATGTATAAGCCTCTACAAACACTTGAAATTCAGAGCAGATGAATTACCATTTTGTGCCGTTTATAATATTTGTCAACCGTTCCAAAGAAAATACCAGCATCAACTCAATATTGAATTTATATTTCCTTTAAGAAAAAATTCAACAAAGGAGCAGCCAATGAAATTTACATTTACAATACTGTTTTTAATATTGTTTGTTACAGCAATAATCTTTCCTTCAGCCGGACCAAAAACAAATCTAATTGTAAAGCATAATACAGTTGAGAGTTTGCTAATCGGATTGAATTCTGATAACATTGGTCTAAAAAGCAGCAGTGCTTATATGATCGGTGAATTAAAAATATCGCGAGCTGTAATCCCATTAATGAAAATGCTGCATGATAGTATAGATGAAGAACTTAGAATTGCTGCTGCTCTTGCATTGTATAAAATAGGAACACCGATGGCAATAAATGCCGTGAAACAAGCTATCAGGTTTGATGCCAGCGAAAGAGTTAACAAACATTGTGCAAGATTTTATTACGACTTCTTCAAAAACAAAATTACAGATGAAGATATAAGTATGGTTGCTGCAAAACAGCGCTAAAATAAAATTTATTCTTCATCTCTTCTCCACAGGCCGGGATAATTATCCTGGCTTTTTTATTTTAAATAAAAATATTTTCTGTTTGATTTGATTAAGTGAATTTTTATATCCACTTTTGTAATGGAAATATTAATTACTAATACTGCAAACTAAAAAAATTACTCCTCGATTTTTTGTTTGATGAAGAAGAAAAGAAAAAGAAACCAAACCCCGACAGAACCTAATCAATTAAGTTTCGATTTTAATATTAATATTCCGATCGAGATTCACACACCTAAATCGGACATATCAGATTTAAGAAAAGAGCTTGCCTGGGAACGAAGACCAATCATTGAAATTGTAAAAAGCTAAAAACTTTTTTTTCTGAATTAACTCTTAACAATTTTTTTTTAATTGAGGACTCCTTTCACCAAGTTAAAGTATCATTCACCCTTCGAACAACTTTTCCATAGCTTCGTGAATATTTGTCATTAAGATTTAGACCAATATTTATTCAAAAAGTTATGTTTATCGCTTAAAAACGCAATATATTTTTGGTTTTGCTCAATTCTGTATTTTTAATAACCATTCATATTTTAAAACATTTTCTCTGCTGAACTATGTTTAAAATATTTTTAGTACTAATTTTTACTTTATGAATAAATCCGATTTAAATAAGTATTTAACTGATTTTAAGTTTGACACTTCGCCATCTGGTTTAAAAAAAACAAATGTTGATTGTGTTGAAATTAATGGTAATTGTGTATCAAGATTTTCTAATGAGTTCTGGACCTCTAAGCAGAGACAAAATAATTCTCTTCATGAAATTTCATATCGTGCTTGTTTTAAAGCTGAATTGCCAAATTTTTTTATTTCATTATTAACAAAAGAAAATGATGTTATTTACGATCCTTTTGCGGGAAGAGGAACAACAATAATCGAAGCAGCACTATTAAACAGGAATGTAATTGCTAATGATATAAATCCACTTAGCACAATACTTTCAAAACCACGATTATTGATTCCATCACTTGTTGAAGTTGAAAACCGCCTGAAAAAAATAAAATTCAAACGCGGATTAAAAGCAGATATGGACCTTTCGATGTTTTATCACCCAAATACTGAATCTGAAATAATGTCATTAAGAAATTATCTGATAAGTAAAAAGAAAAACAGCAGCGAGGATTTTATTGATGAATGGATTCGTATGGTTGCAACTAGCCGGCTGACCGGACACTCAAAAAATTTTTTTTCCGTCTATACGCTTCCTCCAAATCAGGCAGTAACATCTGAAAGACAGAAAAAAATAAATAAACAAATAGGACAGAAGCCGGAATACAAAGACATAAAATTTATTATTCTGAAAAAGTCCCGGGATTTAACAGTTCGCCTAAATAAAAATCTTATAAACCAACTAAACAGAATCAGCAACAAAGCAATGTTTCTGAATGAAGACGCAAGATCCACTTCCGCTATTAAAAAGAACTCGATTAATTTAACAGTTACCTCGCCTCCATTTCTGGACATTGTAAATTATGTAGAAGATAACTGGCTGCGCTGTTGGTTCAATAATATTAATGCTAAAAAGATTTCCAGGAGAATTACAATCTCAAAAAAAATAGACGAGTGGGAAAAAGTAATGCTCGAAGTTTTCAAGGAGCTTTATCGAATTACAAAACGTGGTGGTCACGTTGCTTTTGAAGTTGGTGAGATCAGAAAAGGTAAAATAAAACTCGATGAACACATTGTTCCAATCGGAATTAAAACTGGATTTGATTGTTCTGGAATTATCATTAATCAACAGAAATTTACAAAGACTGCAAATATCTGGGGTGTGAATAATAATACTGTGGGAACAAACACTAATAGGATTGTGCTGTTCAGGAAAGATTGAGTTAAAATAAAAAAAGCCGTCTCAAAAGTCTCGTTTTATCAACCTTAATTTGTTTCTCCTTCTGAATAAATACTTTCGGCAAAATGAATCATTATAATAGAATCTTATTTTACATTAAAATCAAACTATGAGATTCCCCTCACAATCTTATTGAAACGGGATAACAGATCTGAGATAGTCTTATTTCATTTGTGTTGTGACAGAATTCAGAACACTGAAAATTCATTGCTGTTTATCAACAAGCCATTTTATTTCCATACAAAAGTTTTCGTTAATTTAAAACCACAATTAAAATACTTTTTGACTTTTTAATAAAGTATTGTGAAAAAAACAGACCTTCATTCAGTCTATAAATTCATACTAGCTATTATTATAATAGTTAATATTGAATTACAAGCCTCCGAACCAAATGAGAATATTTTAACTTCTTCTAATAACGCAATACATTTAGATTTTTGGCAAATTGTTAAAGACAAAGAACCAACTAAACCGCTTCCATTATTTCCGGATTCATTATGGCAATCATTTGATTCATATATAAATGATGATTTGTTCTCTAAAGGTAATTGGGTTTTAAAGACTACAATAAACATTGCTGATTCTCTGGATGGCAACACTGTAATTGGTTTGTTCCCATTAAACTTTATTACTGCCTACGAAATTTTCTGGGATGGAATCAAGCTATCCGAAAATGGAAAAATTGGAATAAATATAAATGATGAAATTGCCGGCGATTATAACTTTAATCTTGCATTACCTAATAATCTTTTAACGAGAGGAAAACATACTCTTATCTTTCGAATATCAAACCATAGGGATTACTCATCGTGGAAATGGTTCTATGGTTATATGGTTATTGGTAAGTATGATTACTTGTTACATCGCATAGCCCGGTTATATTATCAGGCATTTTTTATAACAGGTATTTTATTTATTCCTTTTCTGTTCAATTCATTTTTATACTTTGCAAGGAAAAGAAAAACAGAGCACTTACTGTTTGGGTTGATTTGCTTTATAGTAATCTTAGATTCGATAACAATGCTGATTCCAACTTTAATTGAAACAAAAACCACTTTTGTGTACTTGCAATATTATAGTTATCAGTTGATCACACTTTTTTTTACTGTTCTTTTTCCTACTTTTTTTATTTACTTATTTTTCCTTCCTAAAAAAACTATTGCAGTAGTTGTTACGATAACTCTTCTCATCTTTTTCTTTTTTACTAACATCGAAAACCTCTTTAACATAATGTCACTAACGGTACTAATTATTAGCAGTATAATAACAATATGGGCTTTATTTAAACGGCGTGACGAAAGTTTAATTATTCTTATAGGCATTATAGCAGCCTGGACAGCTTACTTTTTCAATTTTGCATTCGCTGGATTGGCAACAACTATGGTTGTTTGTACAACTTTTTCTATAGCAAGACAGTTTGCAAGAAAGGAAAAAACTGAAAAAGAAGCACAACTTAAATCAGCACGGTTGGAAAATGAATTGTTAAAGAAGAATATCAATCCACATTTTGTATTAAATACTTTAACTTCAATAATTGCTTGGTTAAGAAAAGATTCTGCATCAGCCATAAAATTAATTGAAGCACTTGCTGAAGAGTTTAGAATGATAAATCAAGTATCCGCGTTAAAACTTATTCCTATCACACAAGAAATTGATTTGTGCAATGCTCATCTTAAAATTATGAGTTACAGAAAAGGAGCTGACTATAAATTAGAAACAATTGATGTTGATGAAAAAGACATTATACCACCAATGGTTTTTCATACACTTGTTGAAAACGGGTTAACTCATGGATATGATAATAAAACTGCCGGAACTTTTAAGTTACAGACAATAAAAAATTCAGAATCAATAAAATATATACTTTCGAATGATGGCAGCTTTAATTTAGAAGACATCAAAGGCTCAACTGGTTTTGGGGTAAAGTATATTAAAAGCAGATTGGAAGAAAGTTATCCCGGTAAATGGAATTTCTATTCAAATAAATCTGATGAAGGCTGGGAATCAATAATAGAGATTAGAAATTGATATGAGAATTTTAATTGTTGAAGATGAAAGACCAACTGCTGAAGATATAAAATTTCTCGTCGGACAGATTCTGAACAATGAAATTACTTCCATTCACATAGAAACTTCGCTGGATAGTGCTATGTTCTATTTAAAAGAAAAGCCTGTGGATGTTTTACTTTTAGATTTAAATCTTAATTCTAAAGATGGATTTCAGTTGCTTAAACAAGTTGTAAGCCAATCATTCCATACAATAGTTATTTCTGCAAATATTAACAGAGCGATTGAAGCATTTGAATACGGAGTTTTAGATTTCATACCAAAACCTTATAACATAGAAAGATTAAAAGCAGCTTTCCAAAGATTAAAATCAAGCCACGCATTAGATGGTCATTCGATAAAATATCTTACTGTTAAAAAAGGATTTGAAATAAAAGTTATTCCACTTGATGATATAAAATATTTTAAATCTGCAAACATTTATGTTGAACTCCACTTACTTAACAATCAAGTTGTTATCTATGATAAATCCATAAAGCGACTTATTCCATTATTACCCGCAAATTATTATCGTATTCACAAATCTTTCATTGTTGATCGAAATAATGTTGAATCGATTCAATCTCTTGGCGGCGGGAAATATTGGGCAATATTAAAGAGCGGAGAAAGATTGCCAATCAGTCGTCAAAAAATTAATTTGTTGAGGAACATTGGTGTTTGAATTAGTTTCCATTCGGCAATAATTAAGATTTTTACTTTCCAAAATTTTCTCCACATAACAGCAATAAGTGCATTTCACAAGGTACTGGTGCACTTAACAAGAAATTTATACCCAAATTTTCTATTCGCAATTATTTTTCTCAAGGGTTTAATCAAAGTTATTATTGATTGAAACATTAATACAGAATCAAAACATTGTTTAACTATTAGGAGAATTATTATGAAAAAATTATTGCAACATTTACTTGTCATTTTAATGATGGTTATTTCATCATTTAAATTGTTTGCTCAACCTATTCCAGAAGATAGTTTGTATTTAGGACAAATACCTCCGGGAAATATTCCAATAGTCTTTAATTTGCCTGTGACAGCCGGTCATCGGGCGTGTGAAAGAATTGCGATTACATCAGACGGCAAGGAAATATATTATGGTGAACTTAATACGTACCCGGCTTCCAGTTACAGAATAAAATATTTTAAATACCAGGATAACAGGTGGCAGGGTCCTGAAAATTTATTTGAAGGTTTTATGGCTCCAAAGTTATCACCTGATGATAGTATTATATACCTTCAGGATAACACTTTTCACGCGTACTACTCAAAAAGATTAAGCACTGGCTGGAGCGTTCCTGTTCGTTTGATATCACAAAATCTCAAGACACACTATCTGCAGAAATCTGAGATGGATAATTTTTATGTATCAAGCTATTATGAAGGCTCAACTTCAGACGGCGAGATATGCAAATTAATAATGGAAAACGGAGATACAGTTTTTCAAAATTTAGGCAGACCATTAAATAGTTCTTTACAGGAAAATGATTTTTTAATTGCCGCTGACGAATCATATTTAATAGTCTCCAGAACACCAAACGGCGGAACAGCAGATATGTATTTAAGTTTTAAGAATGAGAATGGTAAATGGACAAATCCTAAAAAATTAGAGGAACCAATTAATACCCCAGGCTTTAATTGGGAATACGGTCAATTTATTTCTAATGACGGCAAGTATTTGTTCTTTACTTCAGGAGGATTAAGCTGGCCGTCATATTATACTTACTGGATTAAGATTGATAATATTATTGATAGCCTGAGACAGACAAACTACTCTCCATACCTAAACTATCAAATTCCAAATCAAACGGATTCTGTTGGTTATAATTTTAATTATACGTTTCCGGATTCAACATTTATTGATGATGATGGAAATAATACATTAACCTATTCCGCTACGTTGAGTAATGGCAATCCTCTTCCATCATGGTTAAGTTTTGATTCAATCACTAAAACTTTTTTTGGAACTCCAACAAGTTCGGGCAACTATTCTATAAAAGTAACTGCAGCAGATACAGCTAATGCCAAAGCTTTTTGTACATTCAGTCTTAATATCGAAAATCCTGTAACTGATATTAATGACGACAAACAAAGAATAAATGATTTTCAACTATATCAGAATTATCCTAATCCGTTTAATCCAAGCACAAAAATAAGCTGGCAGTCTTCAGTCAGTAGTTGGCAAACGCTTAAAGTTTATGATGTACTAGGTAAAGAAGTTGCGTCTTTAGTTGATGAGTTTAAGCCAGCAGGAAATTATGAAATCGAATTTGATGCAAGAAATATTTCAAGCGGAATTTACTTTTATGAGTTGAAGACAAATACTTTTTGTGATCAGAAAAAGATGATCGTGATTAAATAAAGTTAAAAACTAAAAGACAATAACTATTAAGGAAAAAGATTATATGAAAACAATTAATAAAACAGGATTGCATATTTTGTTTTGGATAGCAATACCTTTGATTGTACTTTACTTCAAATGGGCAGCGCAAGATACAACAACCTTGCCTGGATTGGCAGTTCCTGAATCAGAAAGCTTTTTAGGAGTTGTTAAGACTAATATCGATGTAATTGTTGTATCATTATTAGGTTCAATCCCAGCATTTTATTGGTCGCTATATTGTTTAACTCCAAAGCTATTATTTAAAACTAACTATATTAAAATTTCCCTTTACACTCTTGGATTAGCAATTTATTATTTGATTGTGAGCTTAATAACTGAACTAATATTCCTTGTGTACTTTTTCTTCGGAACTCCTTATGCAATAAAAGTTTTAGCGCCAATGATTTTACTCTCAGCGTTAAGTGGAACTTTGTTCGCTTTTAAAGAAAAACTTCGTTCAAATAACGTATAAGTAAATTTTATTAAATAAGTAAAAAAATATTTTATGAATAAATGAATTAAGTGAGTTACTATGAACAATAAACATAATAGTATTGATTACGTAAAAAGAATTGGTACGGGAATATCTTTAATAATATTTCCACTGATTTTTGTTTTTGCATTCGCTGGACATCCTAATCTTTTCAATCCTAAATTCTTGGAACCAACAGAACTCATCAAACGAGTGCATAATAATTATCTTCTCCATTTTGGTCACGCATTAGTAACCCTTTGCACAGGTTTACTTGTCGTTGTTGCAATACACTTTATGAATAAACTAAAAAATACCACTAATGAATGGTGGGGATTCATTGGTGGTGTGATAGCAATTCTCGGAGCGTTAATTTTAGCAGTTGATAAAGGTGCTCTGTGCTTAACAATAAGTGCTATAGATACTTTACCTGAAAACGAATTTATTAATATGAATCTTGGTTTGCTTGCAATGTTTGAAAAAAAAGGATGGCTGATTTTGATAAATGGATTAATGCTGCTACCTATAGGTTTTATTATTCAAGCAGTTGGTTTACTTAAATCCAGAAGCATGGCAATTTGGCAATGTATATTATTTTTAATTGCAATGCTTTTCATAGGAACTCCTGATGGTGTTGAAATAATTAATTTAACAGCATCTACTTTAATGGCAATTGCATTAATTCCTTATGGTTTTAGCTTAATCCTAAATAAGCAATAGCATTAATATTTTTTAATTCTGTTATAACTGAAATGATTTGAATATAAAGGAAGCAATGAAAGCAATAGTCTGTAAAAAATCTGGTTCACCAGAAGTTCTAAAACTTGCAGAGTTAGAACGACCAATACCAAAACAAAATGAAGTTCTTATAAAAGTAATCGCTTCATCAGTAACAAGAGGTGATGTTAATCTTAGAAAAATATCCCGATTCATTCTTATTCCGTTAGGATTTTTATTTGGATTTAAACCTATGAAAGTAACAGGAGTTGAATTTGCTGGTATTGTTGAAGCAATTGGTTCAGATGTAAAACTTTTCACTAAAGGTGACCAGGTTTACGGGACTACAACAGGATTGCAGTTTGGTGCAAATGCTGAATATGTGTGCGTTCCTGAAAAATCGAAGAAGTGTGTCATTGTTAAAAAACCTGATAATATTTCTTTTATAGATGCGGCAGTAATCCCTGTTGGCGGAATGACAGCTCTTCACATATTACAAAAAGTAAATATTAATCCAGGATGCAGAATACTTATTTATGGTGCTTCAGGATCGGTAGGAACTTATGCTATTCAACTTGCAAAATATTTTGGTGCAGAAGTAACGGCAGTTTCCAGTACAAATAATATCGAAATGGTAAAATCAATTGGAACTGATTATGTAATTGATTATCACAATGAAGATTTTAGAAAAAGTATAACAACTTATGATGTTATATTCGATGCGGTTGGAAAGATAACTCAATCTTCTTGTAAAAAAGTATTAAAGAAAAATGGACACTTTCTTTCAGTAAAATATCCCACAAAAGAAAAAACCGAGTATATGATTTTTTTGAGTGATCTGATTCAAAAAGGAAAACTTAAACCTGTTATTGATAGATCGTACACTCTGGATAAAGTTAAAGATGCTCATTACTATGTTGAACAGGGACATAAAAAAGGAAATGTGGTAATTACAGTAGAAAAATCGTTCGAGACTAGTTAATAATTTCGGAAAGTAAATAATGTTTAGGGAAACCAAAATTTTTAAAATCGGTTTAATAGCCGGAATAATCATTTGTATTAGCGCAGTTACAATGGTGCCTGTAGTTGGTAATCAGATGGACGAAGCATTAGCAAAATTTAATTTACCTCCGCTTAGTTTAAGTGCAATGATATTTTTTCTTTTTGTTTCACTTTCACTTGGTGTAACGTTGATGTGGTTGTATGCTACTATGCTTCCTCGTTTTAAACATCGAAAGAGAACCGCAGTAATAGCCGCTATCGTTTTATGGTTTCCCGGAAATTGCTTACCTAATTTAGCTAATGTTTTTTATGGATTTATGCCTGTTGGACTAACGGTAATTGGAATCGTTTGGGGTCTCGGTGAACTCTTAATTGCCGGGCTAATCGGTAGTTTGTTATATAAGGAAAATAGTAATTAGTGAATTAGATCATACTTACAAAGTTCAAAAGTTTAGGAAAATATTTATGAAAGTATTAGTTATCAGTGCTACCGGGGCAACAGGTCGATTGGTTGTTAAACATTTGCTGGATATAAATATTAATGTCAAAGCTGTTGCACGCAATAAAAGCGTTCTATTAAATGAGTTTAAAAGTAATGATCTTTTAGAAATTATAATAGGAAACATTTCTGAATTTGATTTGAATAAAAACCTTGAATTGATAAATGATTGTGATTCCATTGTTTGCTGTCTTGGACATAATATTTCTTTAAAAGGAATTATCGGGAAGCCAAGAATGTTAGTGAGAGATTCTATAAAAAATATTTGTACTGCAATTGAAAGCAGTAAAAAGGATAAAGTAAAACTTATCTTAATGAACACAACAGCTAATATGAATAGAAAATTAAAAGAGAGTTATTCTTATAAAGATAAAATTGTGCTTTCACTATTAACATTTTTTCTACCACCACATAAAGATAATGTTGGAGCAGCATCTTATTTATCAAATGTTATTGATGAATATAATTCTAAAATTGAATGGATAGCCGTACGACCTGATACTCTGATAAATGAAGAGAAAGTAAGTGAATACGAAATTATGGAATCACCAAAAAGAAGTCCTGTTTTTGATGCTGGAAAAACAAGCAGAATAAATGTTGCTCATTTTATAGTTGAGTTGTTACATCATAATGAGTTATGGAATTTATGGAAATTCAAAATGCCGGTTATTTATAATAAGCCAAATCAAAAAAATTAATCCTTTGAAGAATAGAATTTATTCTTTCTGTTTAATTATGAAAATTCATAAGTATGTTGAACTATGACATAAAAAAGGAAATGTTGCAATTACAGTAAATAAAAAATCCTTCTCAAATGAGAAGGATTTTTCTTTAGTAGCGGGGGCAGGACTTGAACCTACAACCTTCGGGTTATGAGCCCGACGAGCTACCAATTGCTCCACCCCGCGATGTAATTTCTTTTTTATTTTTCTCTCGAGGGTTTCTGTCGGCTCCGAGCTACTCCGGCTTTTGCCGGACTCCAACCCCCGATGTAATTTCTTTTTATTTTTCTCTCGAGGGTTTCTGTCGGCTCCGAGCTACTCCGGCTTTTGCCGGACTCCAACCCGCGATGTAATATTTGTAAAACTAATTTTTTTCAAATTCAAAATTGGAGTGCAAATATAACCATTCATCCCTGCGATGTCAATTAAATAAACCTTAGCCATCAATATTGTTAAAGCTTGATGTAATCCCATCAATAGCCTGTGAACGAACGTGAATTTCATTCAGTTTCTGAATTAAACGAAGAATAACTTTCCTCTTTTCTTCAATAAGTTCATCCATAAAAGTTTTTACTTCAGGCATATTACACTCGGCTATAACACTTTCATAGTATTTCACGATAGCTGTTTCTTTACGTAGAGCTTCGTTTAGACTTGCGCATGTGTTCTTACAAGCGTGCTGGCAGTTAAATCCAAGTTCTGACATTGTTATTCCTCATGGTTAAATTATGCTGTTGTTGTCTCTTTTAAGTTGGCAAGCTCTTTTCCTTTTTTAAGTGCTTGCTCATTAACAGGTATCAGGTGATGCCTGTGTTCTGGTAATGCTTTTTTAAGTGCGCTCACAATTGTTTCTATTTTTACAATCGGTCTTTTCTCAAGAAATGCGCCGACCATTATCATATTTGCTACCTGTTTTGCTTTAAGTTTATCGGCTTCTTCAATTGCAGGTATGCAGATAATATCAATATCATCTCTTGTCGGAGGACGAATTATTGTTGATTGTTCATAGAGGAGTACTCCTCCCGGTTTTACTGCTTTCTCAAATTTATCAAGTGATGGCTGATTAAGAACGATGGCTGAATCAAATTTCGTAATGATGGGTGAGCTTATTCTTGCATCGGAAACAATAACAATACAATTTGCCGTTCCACCGCGCATTTCAGGACCATAAGATGGCATCCAGCTTACTTCTTTTCCTTCAATCATTCCAGAGTAAGCGATGATGCTTCCCATTGAAAGGACTCCCTGTCCTCCAAAACCAGCACATATAATTTCATGTTCTTGTCGCATTTTAATATCCTGTTTTTTCTTTTAGAAAAACTTTTAAACTTTTTCCGGAACTTTAAGATCACCAAGCGGATAAACTGGAAACATTGTTTCCTCAAGATATTTGTTTGATTCGATTGGTGTCATTCTCCAGCCGGATGGACAGTTTGAAACTACTTCAACAAAACAAGTTCCTTTTCCTTCTTTTTGAAATTGGAAAGATTTTTCGATTGCTTTCTTCAGTTTCCTAACTGCGCCTGGAGTGTGAACTGCTTGCCGAGTTACATAGTAAGCACCGGGCAATTGAACAAGCAGGTCTGCAATTTTTATAGGATGTCCAACCGATTTAACATCGCGTCCATAAGGTGATGTAGTAGTAACCTGTCCGGGCAATGAGGTCGGAGCCATTTGCCCGCCGGTCATTCCATAAATTCCGTTATTGATGAACAACATCAGGATGTTCTCTCCTCTGTTAACTGTATGAATTGTTTCTGCTGTACCGATTGCTGCAAGATCGCCATCTCCCTGGTACGAGAAAACATAACGATCTGGTAAAACTCTTTTTATTCCTGTTGCAACAGCACTTGCTCTTCCATGAGCAGCTTCCTGCATATCAACATTCATATAGTGATATGCAAAAACAGAACAGCCAACAGGAGCAACCCCTATCGTTTTATCCTGAATGTCTAACTCTGCAACAACTTCCATCAAAACTCTATGAACAACGCTGTGTCCACAACCGGGGCAATAATGGAATGGAGTATCTGTAAGTGTTTCCATCGGTCTGCAATAGACCATTTCCATTCCTTCTGCATCCGGCGGAAAATCTAAATTTGTTGGTCTTTCTATTGACATTATTTAATCTCCTATTAAACTCTTTTAATCTTGAAGAACATTTTTATTGTCCAGAATTGATTCTATTTCATTAAGCACATCATCCGGTGATGGAATCATTCCGCCCATTCTTCCTGTAAAGTGAACCGGTACTTTTCCTTCAACTGCTAATCGTACATCTTCAACCATTTGTCCTGCATTCATTTCTACCGACATTATAAAATCAACCTGATCAGCAAGCTCATTTAATTTTTTATATGGAAAAGGATAAAGAGTAATTGGTCTGAGCAATCCAATCTTTATTCCTTTTTCTCTTCCGAGGTCAACTGTTTTCTGACAAATACGTGACGACAATCCAAAAGCAACGAGAAGAATTTCTGCATCCTTTGTTTTAATTTCTTCAAATCTTACTTCATCCTTTTCAATCTTCCTGTATTTTTCCTGAAGCTGAAGATTTACCTGTTCCATCTCTTCCGGTTTAATAAAGAGTGAAGTTATGATATTGTGATCTCTTTCTTTTGTTTTGCCTGTAGTTGCCCAGGGTGTTGCAACTTTTTTTAATGAGCCCTCTTCAGGAAGAATAACTTTTTCCATCATCTGTCCAAGAGCACCATCAGTTAAAATCATTGCAGGATTTCTGTACTTTTCTGCAAGACGAAATCCATCAAAAACAAAGTCAGCCATTTCCTGAACTGAAGCAGGAGCTAAAACAATCAGATGATAATCTCCGTGTCCACCGCCCTTTACTGCCTGAAAATAATCTCCCTGTGATGGTTGAATTGTTCCCAATCCAGGACCACCACGAACAACATTCACAACCAAACAAGGAAGTTGAGCAGAAGCAATATATGACAACCCTTCCTGCATTAAACTAATTCCGGGACCTGATGAAGAAGTCATAACTCTTGCACCGGCACCTGCAGCTCCGTAAATCATATTGATCGAGGCAATTTCGCTTTCAGCCTGAAGAACAAGTCCGTGACGTTTTGGAATTTCTCTTTCAAGATATTCCAGAACTTCTGATTGCGGCGTAATCGGGTATCCAAAGTACGCGTCAATGTCAGCACGAATAGCAGCTTCGGCAAGTGCTTCGTTGCCTTTCATTAGTTTTGCTTCATCAATTTTGTTTTTTTTCTCTTCCATCATAAAACCTTTAAGTATTTTTCTTGTTAGATGAACTTATTCTTTTAGTGCTACTTTTTTTGCAGGCTTTGGCTGTCTGTAAACTGTGATTGCTGCTTCAGGACAAACGAGCGCACAATTAACACAGCCTGTACATTTATCTTCCAGCAATTCAACGAAGCGATAGCCTTTTTCATTAAATTGCTGTGAAAGACGCAGACCATCTTGCGGGCATGCAATTATACAAAGTTCGCAGCCCTTGCAAATTACTCCGTTAATTTTTACGGTTCCTTTAATCATTGTTTAACTTTCTTATAAAATTGAATTATTTATTATAAAGGAATTTTGACAACATATATGCCATCGGAACTCCTTATCTTAAAAGGATTTTAGGCTAAAAAGGCTTAGGTAATTTTCAGTTTTAAGAAGATAGGAGAATGGGGTCTTCCTAATTTCGAGAAGTAAAATAACTTGGTTTAAGCAACTATTAAGAAAGCAAAATTAAGTATTAGAGATGAAATCTTTTGAAAAGATGCTATCTCTTTTTTGTCAAGCATCTATTCGATATTGACCTGAAGTCAGCCTCTGTTTGTTCTCACCATTCTCGAATATAGAGAAAGTTTCGGATCGAATAAAAATTTCAACCAAAGTTTACACCATGATTTATGATAGACAAGGTTATCATAAAACTCTGGCGCTGTTTTTTTTAATAGCGGAAGTTTGTTCCATGGCACGGATGGAAAATCATGATGCTCGTTGTGATAACCAACATTCAACGATGGAATATTCATCGGACCATAATAACTGTAAGTTTCCTGTGGTGGTGCAACAAGAAAATGTTCCTGTATCCATCTTGCACCAAGCGGATGAAGACCAATTGAGAAAATGAGAGAGAAGACCAGATACAAAAAAGCAATCCAGCCGAAGTAATAAATAATTACTGCATCAACTGCAAAGACAACAATCCAGTTGATAATTACCCAGGAATTCATAAATTCAATTTCTTTGAGACGCATTGTTCTGAATACCTGAAAGAATGGAAAGAAAAGTTCCCAAAGCATTTTCCCGATGAATGTATTCCCAATAAGTTTTGCTTCCCACTTGCTGGCGAGATCCGCATCAAGATAATAATCTCCCTGGAATGAATGGTGCTTCAGGTGATATGATTTGAATGAAACATAACTCGGAACTACTTTCGGCAGGTCGGCAATAATTCCGAAAACTGTGTTGAGCGTTCTGTTCTTAAAAATCAAATTGTGAGATGCTTCGTGAATCAGCACAAAAAGATTATGATCAGCAAAAGCACCGATTAAAAATGCAACGATAATTGTCAGCCACCACGCCTGATCGGCGAGCAGGTAAGCAATTACAAATTGCAGAGCCACAACAATAATTGTAATCACAGCACTGATAGGATTCTTGCCAATCAGATTTCTAACTTCCGGATGTGCTTTTAGAATTTGTTTCGTTCTTTCCTTGTGCGGTTCCGGTTTATCTGAATATTGAAAGTCCATTTTTTATTCTTGTTGTTTCATCTAACAAAACAAATGTAAATAAAACCACATAAGGAACAAACAATAGATAGCAACTAATATTTTTTCTTATTTGTTAAAACGCCGTTAAAAATCCCAATCCAATCTTACCGTATTTATCTAAAAAGTAATAAGGTAGTAAGAATGATTCGCTGAGAATTAGTGGTAACTATTATCTTTTCAAAGCAACGATTACAAAATACCGGGGCAGTAATTCCTTAACTGGGGCGACTACAGACGAAGTTTTGATATCTGGATTACCAAATAGCGTATAAATAATTTTTCTAATGTATCTGTTCCTGTAAACTTTTTTTCGCTGTCTTTGTCCGTACAAATTATTTTTATCTGTCGAAAAGCCATTCTCGTTCAATAATAGTAGTAATTCTTCAGGAATAAATTCCTGAATATGAAATTCATTTGAGGGTTTATCGTTGAGTGAATTACAATTTGGTGATGTAACAGGGCGATTTGGCGATGAAATAAGTAATGTCCCTCCGGAATCAAGCAGGTTGTAAAGGTTTATAATTGCTGCTTTGTAGTTTTTGATATGCTCGATCGTTTCAAAGCAGCTTATCAGATCAAATTTCCTTTCAAATCTGAAAGTACAAATATCGCCAATTGAATACCCAATCTGTTCCGATGCATAATTGTCTTTTGCGTATTTGATTAGCTTATTGTTGATATCAGCACCAAAATAATTTTTCGCTCCGGCTTGAATGAACATTGGTCCGGCATAACCAACACCGCAGGCAATATCAAGAATAGATTTATCCTTAACAAAATTGCAAGCGAATTTATATCGCTCAAGATGATCTGCTTCTATTCTTTCCCCTGATTTTCCCGGGATGAAATATTCACCTGTAAAGCTCAGAGAGTTATCGGAGTTAGTCATTTCTTAAATAATTTTCTTAATAAATTTTCTTCATAATGTAACTTATTTTGTATGCAAAACTAAATCAAATGTCTGATAACAATCAAAGAATATTTTTTCATAATTTTGATATATCAATTCACATAACTTTTCAGGGAGATGGATATGAAAACAATTCTTTTAATTCTCATTGGCAAAAGAAAAGATGCTGCCGTAAAAGTTCAGCAAATACTTACTGCATGGGGCTGTAATATTAAAACGCGTCTTGGTATTCACGACGGAGTGCTGGAAAATTGTTCTGATACAGGATTACTTATTCTCGAACTTGTTGGGAAGAAGGAAGACAATAAAGAAATTGCCCGGAAAGTTGCTTTAATCACGGGTGTGTCCTCGCAGCTTGTTGAGCTCTCATCACCTTCAGAATAATTGGCTGAAAAAATTTTAAATTTATTTTAACTGCTGATTTTCAGAGCAGGCGGAGAATTGTTTTTTTCTTTTTTATCAAACGGCAGTTCTATTGTAAAACAAGAGCCTGAATGATCTCTTGTTGCCATCCTTGAAGGACTTAAAACATTAATTGTACCTTCGTGTCTTTCAATAATTCTCTTCACAACAGAGAGTCCAAGTCCGGAACCTTCAGAGACAATCTTCCTCACATTGTTCGCACGATAAAAATCTTTAAAGATTTTAGGCAGTTCATTTTCGGGAATTCCAACACCATCATCACATACTTCGATAAAAAGATTTTTACTGTTAGAATTTATTATTACTTCAACATTGCCTCCATCAACTCCGTATTTAATCGCATTCCCGATAAGATTCGAGATGGCAATATCTAATAAGAATTTATCGCCCCTGATTTTGACTTTCTTCTCTCTATTGTCAAACAGTTTTAATTTTATCAGATGCGCATCTGCCGAGGCTTTCCTTCTTTTAATTACACCGGAAACTATTTCAAAAATTTCAAGTTCTTCTTCGTCATACTGATCATACAAAGTCAGCTTGGAAACATTGAGCACATCGTTTATCATTTGAATACCTTCATCGGTTCTGTGTTTTGCTCTTACCAACTTTTCCTCGATTGTTTCATCAATTGGACCGAGAAATTTCTGTAAAATAATGTCAATGTATGAAGCTACTGCAACTATGGGTGTTTTTATTTCGTGCACAATTCCCATTATATATTTTTGTTTTTCTTTCTCGGCAGCATTTATTTTTTTCATCGAATCAACAAGATCTTTTTCGCGTTTATAAAGCTGCCGCGCCATTCCATTCGCAAGGTAAACGCTCACGAATATCACAAAGGCAAAAGTAAAAAGAAACGCACTTATGTAATGCAAATTATTATACAACGGAAAACTCAATAGTCCATCAATTGAATGATGAACAATTAATTGCGAGTATTCGAGAATCGTCAGAGTAGAAAAACCAAGAACAAAAACAGCAGCCATTGTATATACCAACACACCCGGCAGAATTAAACTTCCGATTATCACGAGAAAGACAAATTGCATGTAAAGCGGAGATTCAATACTGCCGGTAAAATAAACAAGCAGCAACAATGCAATTAAATCGAGAATCATCTGCAGTAATGCAATGTATAACGGATTGAATCTTTCAAAATCTAACAGCACATACTTTCTCAAACGATGAAGCAATGCATTATAAAATAAAATGGATGCGATAATGCTTACTCCGGCTGATAGCTGAGTTTCAGAATAATTTATTTTGAAGATGAATGTTGTGATGAAAAGAAAAGCACTCAGCAATATTACGATTCCATATCGCAATTTAATGAACCAGAGATTTCTTCTGCGGATTGCTTCCCAGAATTCATTCTGATCCCGTGCCCAGTCGGGCACCATGCTCATCATTAGTTTATTGAACAAGTGTTTTCCGTTGCTAGTTGATTTAATTAATAACTTTATCGCCAGTTAGAGAAATATACGGTTATACAGGTATAAAGGTATAGGGAAATAAAGTTTTTAAATTACAAAAGCGAAAAAGTCAAAAACTAAATTTCTATAATATTTTATATCCTCTATACCTTATACCGAACCTCTATGCAATATACTTACCACGCTTTACATAATGAGTATGAAGAAGTTTGTGTGAAAGATGTCCACATGGTCCGTCTGTTAAGAACTCATCATATATTTCAACCACGTGACGATTCTCGTGAGACTTTCTTACAGGTAAAGATTTATCTTCATCGTAAATTGCTTTTGCTCTGAGCATTCGAATCTCAGGTGTAGTTGGAATCGGTTGACCACCGCCTCCGATACATCCGCCCGGACAAGCCATAAACTCGATGAAGTGACATTCGCTGAACTTTCCGCCAGCTTTAATGTCATCCATTATTTTTTTTGCGTTAGCGGTTCCATGTGCCACAGCAATTTTCAGTGTTGCGCCTTTAAGCCAATTCCAATCAGGAATAAGATGAGCAATTAATTTTGGTACCGGTCCAACTTCATTAATCGGAAGCTCTGCATATTTTATTCCTTCAAATCCTCTGACAGAAATAATATCTGCATCAGCGAAGATGTTTTCAATTTTCTTTCCAGTAACAAATTCAACAACTGTTCTTAATGCAGCTTCCATCACACCACCTGTTGCACCAAAAATTAATCCGGCACCTGATGCTTCTCCAAACGGATCATCAAAATTTGAACGAGGCATTTCGGGTAAATAAATTCCGGCTTCTTTTATCATCTGTGCGAGTTCTCTCGTCGTCAGACCGTAATCAACATCTTTAAATCCTGAATCATTCATCTCTGGTCTGTTACATTCGAACTTTTTTGCTGAACAAGGCATTACTGCAACTGAAACAATGTCTTTCGGATCAATTCCTTTTTTCTCTGCATAAAAAGTTTTAATAAGCGCACCAAACATTTGCTGAGGTGATTTTGCTGAACTAAGATTATCAACATACTCAGGATAAAAATGTTCAAGATATTTTACCCATCCGGGCGAACACGAAGTAAATTGAGGAAGAGCAACCTGCTCTTTTTTAACGAGTGCTTTATACAATCTTTGAATTAGTTCAGTACCTTCTTCAAATATTGTAAGATCCGCGCTGAAGTTTGTATCAAAGACAACATCAAAACCTATTCGTTTTAATGCTGTATTCATTTCGCCTGTAAGTGAAGTTCCTGGTTCCATCCCAAATTCTTCGCAGATTGCTGCTCTTGGTGATGGAGCGGTTTGAATAACAACATGTTTTTTAGGATTATCTATCGCAGCCCAGATTTCATCGCGTGGATCATTAGCACGAAGCGCACCGGTTGGACAACGGTTTATACATTGTCCGCAGTTAATACAAATAACTTCTGCCAGCGGCTTATCCCAGAAAGTTCCGATGTGAGTATTATGACCTCTTTCAATTGCTTCAAGCGCACCAACTTCCTGAAGATCAATACAGGTTCTCACACACCTTTTACAGAGAACACATTTATCCATGTCTCTTATTACAGAATAAGATGAGTTATCAACTTCATATCTTGGATTTTCGATATGCCCGAAATTGTAATGATCAATACCATACTCTTTTGCCAACGACTGCAGTTCGCAATTATTGTTTCTGACGCAGGAATAACATTCGCCATAATGTTCGCTTAAAAGCAAATCAAGAATATGTTTTCTTGCTCTTCTTACTGCATTAGTTGTAGTTTTAATTTTGATCGGAGCAGTAATCGGGAATGCACATGATGCCTGGAGTGTTCTCATTCCTTCAACTTCCACAACACAGATCCGGCAAACACCGGCAACACATAAATCTTCATGATGACAAAGAGTAGGAATATGGATTTGGTTTTGTCTGCAAGCCTCAAGAATTGTTGTTCCAAGAGGAACCGAAACTTTCTTTTCATTTATTTCGATTGATACTGTTCCACCGATGTATTCTGGGTTTTCAGGTTTTTCAACTACAAGAGATTTTTGACTTACCGGGGCTCTTAATGTTTTCTTATTTCCCATTTCTTCCTCCGTTGCCAGTATTGAATATTTCTTCCTTAAAATTTTCAAGAATTGATATAAACGGATTCGGACTTGACTGACCCAATCCGCATTTGGATGCAAGCTGCATTGTTTTACCGAGATCTTTTAATTTATTAATGTAGGCAAAAGTATATTCGCCTTTCTCAATCATTTCTATTCCTTCGAGAAGTTTTACATTTCCGATTCTGCAGGGAGTGCATTGTCCGCATGATTCATCAACAAAAAATTCCATAAAGTTTTTTAACACGTGAAGCATATCTCGGCTCTCGTTGAATATCATAATCGAGCCGCCTGTTGCGACATCTTCGTAAGCTACAGTTCTGCTGAACTGTGATTTTGGAACGCAGTGACCTGAAGCTCCGCCGATTTGAACAGCTTTCGTATTCTTTGCGCCAACAATTTCAAGAAGTTCTGAAATTTTTATTCCCCACGGGAGTTCATAAACGCCGGGCTTTTCACAATCGCCTGAAATTGAAAACAATTTTGAACCTGAAGATTTATCAGTTCCGAATTTTGCAAACCAACTTCCGCTTTTTACAACAATGTGACTTATTGCTGCAAGTGTTTCAACATTATTAACAGATGTTGGTCTTCCAAGATAGCCGGTATTAATTGGATACGGTGGTCTGTTTCGTGGTTCGCCCCGATGACCTTCCAACGATTCAATCAACGCAGTTTCTTCACCGCATACATAAGCACCCGAACCAAGAAATACTTCAATATCAAAACTAAATTCTTTATCACCTAAAATATTTTTTCCAAGAAGATTGTCCTTCCTCATAACCTCAAGATAATCTTCAAGCGGTTTTAAGAGATACTCATACTCACCACGCAGATAAACAATTCCCTTTTGCGCACCAATTGTATATCCGCCGACAACCATTCCATCAAAAACTAATTCAGGATATTCCATCAGAAGCACTCTGTCTTTGAATGTTCCTGGTTCACCTTCATCAGCATTACAGACAAGAAATTTTTCGTCTGATTTTGCTGCTGCTGTCAGCATCCATTTTGTTGATGTTGGAAATCCGGCACCGCCTCTTCCTTTTAGTTTTGAATCTTTCAATTCAAATAAAATATCTTCACGGGTCATTGATAAAGCTTTTCTGATTGCATCTCCTCTTTTGTATTCAGAGAAGATAACCGGACCGGTTCTTTTCACTTTGATTGTTTCCATAATCACTTCACCTTTCCGAGAAGTTCAACAGCTTTTTCAGGTGTAACATGAAGAAAAACCTGATCGTTAATTGCCATCGCAGGTCCCATATCGCACAAGCCGAGACAGTTAGCATACTCAACTGTAAACTTATTGTCTTTAGTTGTTCCGCCAATTTCAATTCCGAGTTCGCGCTCAATAGCTTTAACAAGTCCATTCTTCCCTTTCATATTGCAGGATATTGTCTGGCAGATACGAACAAGATTTCTTCCTTTAGGATTTGAATTAAGAAATGCGAAGAAGGAAATTACGCTGTACACTTCCACCGGATGAATGTGCAAAAGTCTTGCAACTTCCTGCTGCGCAAATTCAGATATGTGTCTGTGTTTCTTTTGAATTTCGTGAAGTATCATCAGCAAAGCCGAGCGATCATTCCCGTATTTATTTATATAGCTCTCTATTTCTTCGGAGAGAGCATTTTTTTCAGCAACTAACATTTACTCACTCCTTGTAATGTAATTGTAAAAGTTTTTCTACTTTGTCAATTAAAGTGTCCGGAGAAATTGGTTTCTCTATGAACTCATCTACAGGAACCATTTCTCCCGCGGCAAACTCAAGCCCCAATGCTTTTGATACTGATGTGTACATAATTATCGGTATCTCAAGTTTTTCTTTTCTGAATTTCTGCGCGAGAAAGAAACCGTCATCAGGTTCATTCATCATCACATCAAGAATAATTAAATCCGGTTTTTTATTTTTGACTATTTTATATCCGTCATCCGGATTATCTGCTGTGATCACTTCATATCCTTTTGCTGAAAGAACGAGACTACTCGCATCGAGAATATCGTGATCGTCATCAATTACCGCTATGAGTGCCATAATATTGCCCCATTGTTAATATTTGTGTTCAATTTAAGCTAATGCAGATACGCATATTAAATGCCATTATCGACAAAAAATCAATCTTGATTTCTGTGAAATAAAGCGATTAAAAATGTTTTGATAAAGCTTGTTTTCTTATTTATTGGAAGGTTTATTTCTCAAAAGAGAAAAGTAATTTTGTTTTTTTATTTGGTGATTGGCAAGAGTTGATGAACGTGAATTCAGGTGTTCCGATATAGCAGAGATGACACCTTTTTTATAGATGTCATCTCTTATAAGCTTCGTTTACATTATTTCAGTAGCACCATCTTATTAACATTTACATAATCGTTAACATTCAACCTGTAAATGTAAACACCACTTGCAAGTGAACTGGCATTGAAGTTTACCTCGAACTTCCCAACTTCTTTAAACTCGTCCACGAGTGTTGTTATTTCGTTTCCAAGTATGTCATAGATTTTTAGTGTTACATTACCTGCTTTTGGTATCTGGAATTTGATTGTCGTTGTTGGATTAAATGGGTTGGGGTAATTCTGGGATAGCTCATAAGACTTTATTACTTCACCGCCTGAATAACTAATTTGTTTGATGGTTGTCTTTCCAAGCACTGACTCATTAGCAAAAATTCTGGATAAAGAATATTCTGATTCGAAGTTATTATCCAGAACAAGTTTTAATCTTGCTGTTCTGTTGCCAATTCCCTGTGTATTTACCTGATATGAAATGTTATTATACTGATAAAGATTATTCTGAGTATAAGTTACATCATCATATTCGCCAATGGTTTGTCCCGTAACATCATCAATGAGCAATACTTTGAAGTTGATGAATCTATCACCAGTAATTGCCTGAACCGCAGAAACGGAATCATTAAGCCCGTACTGTACACTATAAAGAAATGATGAATTGTCAGACAGAGTAATTGTCTCAGTTATCAGACACTGATTGATAGAATTAAGATTGTTGACGTCTAATGTATCTGGTATTTCTATAAAATTAATTGTTTGACCATCAACTTCTATATCTCCCAGAGCAAAGTAAAATTCAGAGCTATCCACTGTAACAATGCCCTCTCTTCCCGATGAGAAGAAGTTATTTGTTATTTTGTGAGATTGATAATAACTGTCAAGATTATTACTCCGTTCAAAGTAATATGGAACACCAGTATTATGCTCATAAGTTATACAATACATATTTGTATTAGTTGTACCATTGCTTACCTGAACCTGCTGTCCGGTGACATCGTCAAGCAATCTTACTGTTAAGAGTATTATCGGCAAACCATATTTGACTATTGTTCTCACTCCAGGCAAAAGCATAATAAGTATTTGTTGAATTTTTATTAATATTCGGAGAAGAAACATTGTTACCAAATTGCCAGAAAGTTGTTTGTCCTGGACGCCTGAAAAGTACTCTATACTGCGGGAATGCATCAACTTCATTTTCTTCTTCATAATAAACCATCCTATAGCCAACCCAGCATACACGTGCAGTGGTGCCCATTGAAATAATAGATGGATTGTAATGCTCTGTAAATCCTGTATTGTTTGAACAAACATAAGGATTGCCACCAGACATAAGTGAACCTGTTCTCGTTTGTCCGTAGCGATAATGATATTTAATCTGGTTATTTTCCTGATATACTATGTGAAAGTAATTATAACCGCTATAAACATCGTCACCAATTGTTGGGTGAATTGAATTTACACCAGTCGTTGGAATCATTACCCATTTTTGAGTTGGATTGTACCAGGTTAATTGCCAACCATACAATCCGTTTAGCCAGCCGAACGAATAATACAAACCTGCTTGTGTTGGATCATCGCCGCCTTCAGGCAAGTAGCCTGGTACTTTATATGCAATCAGGAAGTCCCATTCCTGTGCAAGTGAAATAACGGGTTCAGCATTCATTTGACTATACTCACCGGGTGAGTGCGTAAATGATACAACATCATACCTGAATTGACCTGCTCTTGGTGCACCGTCAATGTAAACATCCACAACAACTTTAGACCCGGTTGAAGTTGTACACTGATAAGCGATTAGCACAACATCTGTTCCGGAGCCGGGTGGTAAATAATCAATTGAGACCTGCTTGGGGTTATCTGAATTAATTGGTTGACCACCTACAATATCCCAGGTTGTGCCACCGTTTGTACTTCTCTCGTACCATAATGCACCCATACTGATGTAAACATTATGCAAATGCCCGTTATCTGTTCTTACAAATTTTTTCTGGCTGTTGAAATCGTATGCCGTAATATCATTCGAGAGTTGTGCGCCTTTGAGGTTTGCAGTAATAGTTGTGTTAGTAGTCGAAAGAAAAACAACATTTGTAGATTTACCGTTAGGAGATTCTACAAACAATTTGGCTGGATCATATTCCCAGCTACGCCATACAAATTGATGAGTTCTCCCAGTCTGTGATAAATTTATATCGTGAGGAGCTGAATAAATTGAATAATATGGTCTACCAGATATAATCGATTGATTAAGAAAAGTACCTTTGTATTCACTTCCTGTGCCTGAACCAGTATTAGGATTAAAAGGAGAATTAACCCATTCATAAATTGCATCTGAACCTAAGTTCTTAAAACCGTATTGATCCTGATAGTTTGTTGGATCATTAAAGTTAATAAACCACGGGTCTCTGAATTTTAATTTACCAGCATCAATATTGTTTACTTCTACAAGTTTATTTTTGACCGTGATATTGGAATTCGTTGACTTAAAATTAGAAGTCAAAAAATCAGTATTTTCATTAATATTAAACACCTGATGGTTTTTAACATCATTGTCCTCATTCCAATTATTATACTTTTCATTGCTTATTACTTTTCGAGATCCTCTTAAGGCTTTTTCTCGATTTAACTCCCAAGAAAAGTCTTTCGGCACAGAAAATCTATCCCAATCACCATTAGGAACATATATATCAACTGAATCAACGGAACTTGTACCCGATAATTTTTGATCAACCGTAACAATTTGGTGAGGTAGGTCCCAAACAATTGTTAGCTCTATGCATGGAACTTCTGTTGTATTTGGAGCGTCACTATCGTATTTATATACCGTCCACCAAGGATGCGGACTTGATTCGGGATCCAATTTAATTCCAAGGGTTAAAAAATATTCTCCCGATGAAATAGCATTTTGTACTGCATTGAACAAATTTCCAGATGTAAAAGTTTGATCAAATGAAACAACTCCATTATTTGGGATCAAATCTGCTGTAAAAACTCTATTTCCTGTATTAAAATTATTATAGAAACTTCCACTTCCCCAGTACATATTAAGATTATGTATTGCAAACTTAAAGTGTTCGGTTCCTGACCTTGCCGCTTTGAATCTCAATCTTACAGATGATAGTTGAGCATCAGTTGGTATATCATTATTACTCCACTCCCAAAAATTTGTATTTCTATAAAATACAGAGGGTGGACCGTTATTAACACCAACGTAATGCCAACCCCAACCGTGAACCTGACCATCAATCTTCCATTGTGTCGTGAAAAGATCTTCGAAAACAGGTCCATAAGAATAAGGGCCTTGTGCCACAATTTGAGTGAAGGAAAATAAAGTTATAATAAATAATATTTTGACATATGTTCTCATTTTAAATCTCCAATAATTTTAAATATGAACTTTTAATTCTATTGTTTATTTTTCATGTGCAAACAAAAAAGCATAACTCACTTTGGTGAGTAATTGGATAGGCTAATTTGTATGCATTTATGGGCAGTGGTGCTGCAACATCACTGCTCATTTTATATTTAAGGGCGGTGCTCTTTCCATCATAAGCTATTATTCATCTCTTTCCAGTTGTGATTACTGCTTTACTTTGTTCAGTACCTACAGCAACCGTAATATCAGTACTTACGTCAATTGCATAATAGGCGCCGAATGAAAGCAATGGGTCTTGATATTCAGTCTTCCAGTTTTTACCGTTAAAATGTATTACTTTTCCATATGCTCCAACACCTGTAACATCATTAATATTGTTACCTCTTATTGCATATATGGAAAAACTAGTAATGTCTTGAGGTTTATTTCTCCAGAGCAAATCAGATAAGTAGTGTTTTTGATAGACTCCACTTCCGGTAACATAATATTGCTTCTTAAATTTGAACCAGAGTGCTCTTAACGGCTGGTAGAGTGGCTCATCAGAAACTATTTCAAGTCTATTCTGTAATATTCTAATTATTTTTCGATCGGGATTATGATAATAGTCGGATGCGACAGCTAGTATTTCCCAATCTTCACTTTCCCCATATAAATCTCCCCAAATGTCATATATTGTTAAATCCGTTATTGTTCCCATTCTCCACCAAAGGGTTCCATTAAATCTGACTATTGTTCCATTGCTTCCAACAGCATAAAGATCATTACTCGATGTTCCCCAAATTTTATTTATAGAAAATGAAACCGGCATACAATGGGTTTCCACTTGGGTCATTCCATCCAATCTTGCAACTTGGTCTCCATACATCGAAATCCAAATATCATTTTCATTAAAAACAATAATTGAACTGGCAGGATATGGAACCATAATATTGGGATTCGCACATCCTGCGTAAAACATAACTCTTAGAAGTTCCCATTTATTTCCGTCCCATTGCACAGCGTTATATGCGTGAGGATCAGGTTGTCCAAGCGAATCATTCATATATATTTCACCTACAGCGATAATATTATTTTCATTAATTATTGCAACATCACGAAGTACACTGCTGCTGTGCTCGCCAAATGTCCACGTCTGCCAGGTAAAGTTATGACTGGTGGTGTCCATCGTTGTAACACTAAGCTCGTTGCTGGATACTTGATGCTGGATACTGGATACTTGATAGTGATAGTTCTTGTTTGGTAAAAGAGAGTCAATGTATAATAGTGAGTCTTGAGTTTTGAGATTTATGATCTGAGATTTTGTTTCACCAGTCGGATTAGTTTGTTTTAAAGTTATGGCAGCTGGAAGTTGAAGGTTAATGGTGCTTAATTTAATCCAGGCTTCTATACAGGAAACGTCTTCAAGAATTAAATTGATACTTTGATTTTCGTTAGGTGGTTCGGTTATATCACAAGCTCTTAGCAGTAAGCCAAGAGTAATTACTAATACACCAATTATTGCCCGTCTCATTTTCTTCTCCTAAAAACTAATAGTTATTTAGTCTTAATTTAATCTTACACCGTGAGGATTACCAATATTTAAACTGCAAAAATTGTTCCTGTAAATAAAATTGAAAAGGAAAGTGAATATCAAATCAGAAGGTAAAATTTTTATGTGGTGCTGTTCAAATATTTCCGAATCGGAAATAATTATTTTCCTTGGTTGAGAAAAGTTTTTTGAAAAAATTATTTTACATTTAGGAAGTGTTAACGACTATGAAATTACAAGTTCTTGCTATGTTAGAACTGGTACTTAAGAAATATTTTACCGATTAATTCAAAAAGGAAAATTCTCCTGAAACAAAAAGTTCGCTACACATTTATTGATCTGCTTCGCGGCTGGTCAATCATACTAATGATTGAACCACATGTGTTCAATACCTTCCTGCTTCCTGAATTAAAGCAGACAGGATGGTTCGGGGTTGTCAGTTTCATAAACGGATTGATAGCACCGGCATTTCTTTTTGTTTCGGGATTTGTATTCGAGATTTCTTCAGGCAGTAAGCTTGATGATATGCGGAAGTTCAAGCTTCCATTCTGGAAAAAACTCTGGAGAATAATTTCAATTATACTCATCGGTTATGCTCTTCATCTTCCATATAAATCACTTTCAAAAATTATTAATAAAGCAACACCTGAACAGCTTCAACAATTTTATTCTGTTAATGTGCTTCATTGTATTGGTGTTGGACTTCTAGTTTTGTTTGTGCTGAGATTAATTATCCGTTCAGATAAAATTTATCACTATACATTACTCGGATTGACAATTGCTGTAACGGCGGTATCACCAATGTTTTGGAAAACAGAATTTACAACCTTCCTGCATCCTGTATTTGCAAATTATTTCAACAGACTGAATGGTTCTCTTTTTCCTGTTTTTCCCTGGCTCAACTTTATACTTGCCGGTGCGATCTTCTCAAAATATTTTCTTGCTGCAGCAGCAAAGGATAAAGAGAAAAAATTTATAAGTGCTGTTACATTAATCGGGATAATTATGTTGTTCTCCGGACACTTGTTCTACTCCGGAATATTCCCCGGATCGCTAACATCAATTCTTCCCAATCCAGTATTTTTTATTGAAAGACTTGGTTATGTTTTATTCTTTACAGCAGTTTGCTGGTATTATAATAATTGGAGAAACGTGACTAAATCATTTGTGCTTGATGCAAGCCGTGAATCGCTTTTAATTTACTGGTTACATTTGCTGGTAATTTACAGTTCAACGTTCGGGAAAAGTCTGGCGAATTATCTTGGCCCGAATCTGAAATTAATTGAGTGTATTGGTGTAACATTGGCGCTGATGGTTTTAATGATACTGGTTGCAAAACTCTGGGTCTGGACAAAAATGAAATTTCCGAAATACGCTGGCAAAGCTGCGTGGGCAATTATGGGAATTCTGTTTATGATTTTTTTATTTGGTTAATATTTAAGAGTGAACAATGTGAGACTCACCTTTGAGGTGAGTCTCACCTGAAATTTTTGTAATTACTTCATTAAAATCATCTTTTTTACCGAGACATAATCTTGTGCCTGCAGTTGATACAAATAAACTCCGCTTGCTAACCTCGATGCATTAAAGTTTACTTCGTGATAACCGGATTCCATTTCTTTATCCATTATTGTTTCAACCAACTGCCCGAGTGAGTTATAAACATTTATCTTTACTTTGCTTTCAATCGGCAACGCAAACTTAATCGTTGTTGTTGGGTTAAAAGGATTCGGATAATTTTGATGTAATACAAAATTCTGAGGCACTTGATAAATGAATTCAGAACCGGCTGTAGTTTCATATTTAGGAAATAATGAGGGATCACCCCATAAATTACACACTCGAATTGTATAGCCTGGTGGGCTATATAAATTACGAATATAATTGATTGATTCTCCTATACAATTTCTATCTGAACCAAATAAATAATTTGAAAGGTTTATTAATATACTTCCGTATTGACCCGCGAATACTAAACCAACAGGTGCACAGACAGCGACAGAAGCCTCATTATCCAATAAAAGCTTATCAGCAAAGCCTTGCGCAAAATTATCTGAATTAAAAAATTGTCTTAAATAGAAAAACGTAATAAAATTTGCAGGGTTATTGTTAAATAACTGTACATCTCCTGTATCAAGAATATTTTCATATCCAAACTGAGTATTTTTAGTATTACCTATTAGCCAAAGTGAATTGGTTCCTTTTACATTTATGAAATTAATAATCGAATCTTTATTTCCGTAATAAGCTGAAGTATCACTATCTGTATAGTAAATATGGTTTGAAAAATACTCAGGATAGTTTTCGATAATATGAAATGTAGTTTCTCTAAATAAAGAGATGTAACTACTATCATAATCATGATAGACAAATAAATTTCTATTCATCCAAGGCATAAACAATGTGTCTAATTCATATGATATCACTTTACCAAAATAGTTCGATAATTCATCAATATCTATTGCCGGTACCCTGCCAATTGAAAATATTGATATTGTTGTGTCAGAAGAATATTTATTTAATGAATAATAATAATCCGTATACGCTGTATCTATGATGCTGCCGAATTGCAAAATATCTTCAAAATTTGGTAGTTTATTTAAATTGCCCACTAATAAATAATACTTCGGTTTCGGTTCTTCCCAGAATGTTCCTGCAAAACTGATAAAATCCCTGAAGTTATCCTGCGGTGCTGCACTCGAATCGAATTCAGCAAAGATTTGAGTTGTGTCGACTATTAGAGTTCTGAAATCTCTTACTGTTTCTTTATGCTGCCTGAACGGTTCACACGCATTTACAAATTCAGGAATTGTTATGATGATATAATCGTACTGGTTTGTTGTATCGCGGAGAGTTATTGATTGAGAGTACAATGCTGAAAATGAAATCAGCAGCAGAAAAAATGTTATACTTTTCATCTTATTACCTCATTTAATAGTTATTGAAAGAAAGGTAAAATTATTTGAAGCGCAAACTCCTCTTTTTGTTTGTTAGAAACGTCAGAAAAAATATTTTATCTGTCAAGTCTTATTTTGTAGACCAACATTAACAATTGAAAAGGGCAAGTCAACGACTTGCCCCTACAAATTTACATTTACTTAATAAGCAGCATCTTTTTTACTGAGACATAATCTTGTGCCTGCAGTTGATACAAATAAACTCCGCTTGCTAACCTCGATGCATTAAAGTTTACTTCGTGATAACCGGATTCCATTTCTTTATCCATTATTGTTTCAACCAACTGCCCGAGTGAGTTGAAAACATTTATCTTTACTCTGCTATCTAGAGGCAAGGCAAACTTTATTGTAGTTGTTGGATTGAACGGGTTGGGATAGTTTTGGTAAAGCAAAAAACCTTGAGGAATTTCATCTGTAACATTTTCAACACCAACTGTTGTATCATATTTTAAATGAAGCGATGGGTCTGCCCAGAGGTTTGTGATCAATTTCATATAACCGTACAGTCCACCGGATGGAATTAAATTGTCTAGAGCAAAAGTTTCTCCAATTGAATGAATTCCTGGATCAAAGAGTCTTTCCGCAATCTCCCGACGCATTACATTTCCAATCCCCCAAAAGGCTGTTCCAACAAACGCGGAACCACCGAGTGATCCGGCATCTTGAAGTACAAGCATTTCTTTGGTCAAATTTGTATTCGTCTCTAGGATTGAGTGTTGAGGCCCTACAAATACCGTAAAAAAGTATTTGGGTTCATTATCAAAGCCTTGAATATCATTAAGATTAAAATAATCAGATGAAATAAAGAATGAATCGGAATTTTCACCTTCAAACCAAATAACTGCACAACCTTCATTATTTACAAAATTGATAATGGAATCTTTATTACCATAATATGTCGAACTAGTATCATCAAGAATAAAATATGATCTCATATAGGCAGGTAATATTTCATTAGCTAAGTACTGAGCTGCTTGATAGAAACCATAAATTGTATCGCTATGACAAATGAATAGATTATTATTCATCCAGCCTAGAAGTGTGTTATTACTTTCATACTCAATTACTTTAGAAAAATAGTTGCTCAACTCGTTTGAATTTTTTGATGGAATCCTCCCTATATAAAAGTCGGTAGTTGTGGTATCATTATCATAAACATTCGAACCATAATAATAGTCAGAGTTGAAAAATGTATAAGGAGGAACTTGAGATTGAATTGAAAAATTAGGAACGTCGATTACAGTTCCTGCAATTAAAAAGAATTTCGGTCTTGGTTCTTTCCAGAAAGTTCCTGCATAGCTGATGAAATCTCTTATATTATCCTGAGGTGTTGCACTTGAATCAAACTCAGCATAAATCTGAGCCGTATCAACAATAAGTGTTCTGAAATCTCTCACTGTTTCTTTGTGCTGCTTAAATGGTCCGCACACATCTACAAATTCGGGAACTGTTATGATGATATAATCGTATTGGTTTGTGGTATCTCGCAGAGTAACCGTCTGTGAATGTAGATTAGAAAAAGTAACGAGCAGAAGAAAAAATGTTATGCTTTTCATCTTATTACCTCTTTTAATAGTCATGAAAGAAAGGTAAAATTATTTGATGCGCGAACTCCTCTTTTTATTTGTTAGAAACGTCAGAAAAAATATTTTATCTGTCAAGTCTTATTTTGTAGACCAACATTAACAATTGAAAAGGGCAAGTCAACGACTTGCCCCTACAAATTTACATTTACTTAATAAGCAGCATCTTTTTTACTGAGACATAATCTTGTGCCTGTAGCTGATACAAATAAACTCCGCTTGCTAACCTCGACGCATTAAAGTTTACTTCGTGATAACCGGATTCCATTTCTTTATCAACTAATGTTTCAACCAACTGCCCAAGCGAGTTATAGACATTAATCTTTACTTTGCTTTCAATCGGCAACGCAAACTTAATCGTTGTAGTTGGATTAAACGGGTTAGGATAGTTTTGATACAACACAAAATCTATTGGCGAAGAAATATTAACTTCAACAACCTGACTGTAAGTAGAACTTCCATCAAAATCAATCTGCTTCAACCTGTATGTATATTGTCCCGGTTCGGTAATCTTATCCATATAAATATAATTTGTTATCTCTGTTGTTGTTCCTCTTCCTTCAACAAATGAAATCTGTGTCCAATCCATTTGATTTTTGACTTTTGATTTTTGACTTCGTTCTATTTCAAATCCACTATTGTTCGTCTCAGTTGCTGTCTGCCAGTTCAGAACAACTTCATCATTCAGATATTTAGCAGTGAATGATGTAAGTTCAACAGGAATTGAACTTGAAAACGGAATAAAGATTACCAATCCCAGCGTACTGTCATCTTTAAAATGATAAATATGATTTTCAATTGATAATGAATCGTAAACTTCCCAATCATTATTCTGTGCATAAATAGTCTCTTCAGTATTATTGTATAAGTCATAAACATCCGTTCCCTGGATATTTCCGGAAATAATATTTCTTCCATCGTCGGTTGTGTCTGTATTTTCAATGTTGCCAAGATTTACTTGCGGACCCGGTTGCCCGGCAATTCCAACTTGAATAGTAATTCCCCACCAGTTGCTGGAAATTTTATTCCGCGTAATTATTGGAGTTATAACTGCTGTGCCGTAAACATTTATTCCGCTGCCCGATGTCATTACATCAGAATTAATATTGTTATCGTAAATATTATTACTATGAATATAACTTGTATTTGAGTAAGCGCCCTGCAATGCTATTCCAAAACTGTTGTTGTAAATTTCGTTATGCGCAATTTCAGATGAAGAAGATGATCCGGATAATAATGTTGCGATACTTATTCCGCCTGTTTTGTTGAACATACCTCCGACAATTGTATTATATCTGATAATTGGCGAATTGTTTCCCTGTGTCCCGGCAGAAATTTGATTCTTTGCGCTTGTGTTTTGCGAATTGTTATTTATCAGATGGTTGTATTCTATCAGAGGTGAACAACCCGTTGTCATAGTAATTCCGTATTCATAACTTCTTTCAATTCTATTATGAGTTATTATAGGATGAGAATCGCTGGATAAGTTTGCGCCTCTTCTGCATTTCCAGAGATATGTATGACTTAAAGTTGGACTCGCTCCCAGGCATCTCAACCCATAATATGCATATTCAATTTTTGCATAGCTGATGATGCAAGCAGAGTCAACGGAAGATTCCCTGAAATAAAATCCGTTAAATGATCCGCCGAGTGAGTCCTGTACTGATGCAGAAAATCTTATTGTATCTGCTGGTGTACCAACCGAAAGGAACTTCCCATATATCTCAAAACCTGAAGCAGACCCAGAAAATGCTACAACTGATCCGGGAAGAATATAAATCCTGTCTGTTGCTGAAACCGTAACTTTGTTATTAATTGTATAGTTTGGAAATGTTCCCGTAACCGTCCCGCCAGAGTTTGTAACAAGATCATCGAGGTTCCAATTTATTCCTGTGTTGGGTGTGATATATTGTGCAAGAATTTGTGTTGATATCAAACAAAATAGTATAAATAATTTTTTCATTTCTGCTCCTCTCTTTTTATTAAACTAATATTGCACAATAAGTTAATCATAATAAAGAAGTTTGAAAAATTTCATTTGGTCTGCATTCTTTAATTTTATAGTAATGATTCGAAAAAATCCCAAACTGTTGTTTTTGAGTGGGATAAACAAAAGATTGATTTGATTATAATGTGAGACTCACCTTTGAGGTGAGTCTCAACTGCACCTGAAAATTATTTCAGCAGGATCATCTTCTTAATCGATAAAAAGTTATTTGATTCCAACCGATACATATATATTCCGCTCGCTAACTTCGATGCGTCAAAGTTCACTTCGTATCTTCCGGCTTTCTGTTCATTGTTTACCAATGTTGTAACTTCCTCGCCAAGTAGATTGTAAACTGACAGCTTTACAAATCCATCTTCAGATAAAGAATACTTTATCGTTGTTGATGGATTGAACGGATTCGGATAGTTCTGTTCAAGCGAATATACCAGTGGTATTTCAACTTCAACTTTTACTTCTTCTGAATAAGTAACTGTCCCATCAAAATCAATCTGTTTCAATCTGTATGTATATTCTCCTGCATCAAGTTTTGAATCAACAAATGAATATGATTTGGGTTCTGTTGTTGTTCCGAAACCCGCAGCGTATCCGGCATTCTGCCATTCTTTATTATTCCCGGCTGATCGGAGAATCTCAAATCCCTGGTTATTCGTTTCTGTTGCAGTTGTCCACTTCAAATGAACTTCGCCATTTTCAGATGCTGCAGTAAACGAAGTAAGCTCAACAGGAACTATGCTTGTTATCTTCATCGCAACAGGGATAATTAATTCTGGATTTATTGGATCGTTGCTCGTGATTTTCATATCCATTGAATAATAGCCGCTGTCAAGTCCTTCCGTAATAAAATTAAGAAGAACGGCAATTGAATTTCCATTGTAAACCGTTCCTTGCATATTTTGTGCTGTCAGCCAGTCTGGTTCTGCAGAAAACTGAAGTGCAAGATTGTTCTGCACATAATTTGCGTTGTAAGCTACCTGGAGTCCGTCTGTTCCGTTTGGATTTTCTATTCCAACGGTTGCGGAGTTAAGCGTTGCGTTCATATTATTATAGTAGATTACTATCTTGCCGCTTGAATGGAGTACAACTTGAAATGTGAGAGAGCCTGTTCCTGAATATTTCTGCCAGTTAGTAAATTGAATGGTGAATTTGTTGCTATCCTGTTGATAATGAACAGTACCTTGGGTTCGCCCATCTAAATCGTCCCAGAAAGGAGCGATATATTCATTTGGAATTGAACTGTTCGGTATTCCTGTATTAGAATAAATATTTGTGTTTAATGTATTGAACATAATTATACCATTGGTGCTGACATAAACCTGTGTCTTTGTATTTCCGTAATATTTAAAATTAAAGCCTAACGGAAATGGACCAGCATATCCTTCTTCTTTTGGATCAAATGTTCCGGTAGGAATCCAATTGGTAACAAGAGTTCCTGTGGTTGAAATATTATTCCACACGTAAGTTGGACCACCCGGTTCGTTACTATCAATCCATTCATATCCAAAAAGATCCGGTCCGCCTGAACCCCGCGAGCTGCTTCCATTGTTCAAAACGGGATTATCTTTTGTTTCATTTACAATGCCTGATTCATTTAACTGAACAATTCTTGTAATTATCTGCCCGGGAAATGTATTATTAGTTAGCTCAACTTCGTAATCGAGTGTTGAATTTACAGAAGTTGTATTAAGTATCATCACTGAATCAGTATGAGATGTATTTGGCAGTAGTGGACAATACATAGAATCAGGAGTCACTGTAATTTGTGGAGACCCCCAGGTTGTCAATACAGTTACATTTGACATCACAGATTTATTTCCCCAGAGATCAAAAGCTTTTATTGCAAAGTAATATTGCGTACTGAAATTAAGATTGTGAAGAGTGTAACTTTTTGGTGTTCCTGATGTATCTGGTCCGCCTGCAACCATCATCTGTGGAGCATTTTCAAAATCATTATTTGTAACAATCGGTGTTGTTGAGTATCGCAGGTCATAACTGACAATACCAAGAAATGAAGAATCCAATGGTGCTGTCCAGTTTAAATTAATTGAATTTGAAGTCGGATCAATTGCCGCCAGATCAGTTATTTGTGCTGGTGCAATTGTATCAGGCGTTACTCCCATTGTAAGCAGCATTGTACAGTCGCCAAAAATATTATACTGCTCCATTAATTTCAGACCCTCACCGGAGCTTCCGCCCCAAAGATCCATCGCGTGCATCAAACCGTTAAAAGAAATACCGCCAACTGTTTGTTTTTGTCTCGTTGTTAAAAGCATCATACCGTGGTTTTGCATATCACAAGGTGGAACCCAGCTTGCATTTGTTGATGAACCATAAACTGCGATCGCACCTCTTGGTGTTGACATACTGCCTGTTCTTATCCAGGCTTCTTCCATACATTCACTCATTGTAAAATCACCGTTCAAACAGGCAACATCAATGATGAAAGGATTTTTATATCCATTAGAAAGCTGATGAATGGCTGAATTACCAAATCCTGTTGTACTCCACGATGTTCCTGATCCATGCCCGATATAATTGAGAACACTTCTTCCATTATTAATTGCATTTGTAACCTGCGATGATGTCGCACCCGGATCGTAAATCTGATCAACCTGTGTGAAATACATATTGTTCATTAACATATCTCTCAACAGGTTTGCGCGCTGCCAATCGGGCGGACTTCCTTCATTGCTTGCAACACCCGTTCCTTTTAAATACCATGCCGCATCGGGACCAGAATCCGGATATTTTTCATACCGTATCAACTTCCATAAAACATAGTCAAGGTTTTCTGCTGACGTCGGTGATATCCTTGAAATAAACGCATCCGGATAAGCATCGCTCCCGACAAGTTTAACATAACAGGGATCGGAAGGGGCTCCTTCGTATTGCCCGTTTATTGTTGGGATCTGGTTTGCTTCTCCAACTAATATTATAAAAGTTAATCCTTCGGGTGAGTTATAAAGATTCTGAATATAATTTTTAATCGCTGCCGAACCCGTTCCGGTTTGTGTGGGATATTCTGCCAGCAAAGTTGTGATGCCTCTTTCAACTTTCCAGTTGTAGAAAGGAGTTACGTTGCTTGCAAATGCAGTCGGATAAATTATCAGCAGTCTTCCGGTTTCTTCAAGCGGAGTGTAATCAAATTCGCCGATACCATAATTAATAAATATTGATTTATAAATTTCGTTGAAATCTCTATCAACTGCTTCCAGTGGATTTTTCCTTATGAATGAATTTACAGATTGCATACTGTAATCGTTAAAAACTTCCACAACAATTCGTTTGCATATCTTCAGTTTCCCTTCTGCAGGATTGTACTGCATCGGGTTGAACTGGATTGTCTGCCCGCGCAAATCACGAACGATGTAAGGAACATCAAGCTGAATGTTTTCTGCTGGATACCAACTGTTTGTTGTATAGAATTCACTGAACTCAAATGGTACTGAATCAGGATCAATATTCCTTGTGAAATGTCCTTTTGATGGCATGACAGGAAGTGTTTCTTTAGTCTCATATTCTGCATTGATGATTGAGTAATTTGTCGCCGCAAGATCAGGAATGACAATGCTTCTTCTGTCTGCCGGAAGCTGGGGAAATCCTCTTTCCATCAGAACGATACTGCCGGGAATCTGATATTGAGAACATTCTGTCCCATTAACATCTACAGTACGTTCATCATATTGAGTAAGGATGTATTCAACTTTTGTGCTCTGAGAAGTAACGCTCAGGATATTAGTTTTTATTCCGCCGTCGTTCAACCACTGAGCAAATACGTTCAATGGAACAACAAGAACAAAGAATAAAGATGAAAGTAAAAAGCAACTTCTTGCTTTTATTCCGCTTAAATATTTCATTTATCTCACCTGATTTTAATTACTAAATATTGAACTTTGTTTTACCCTTCCTTGGGTATCATTTGGCACTATTTTATTAATATCATTTTCTTTATCGATAAAAAGTTATTTGATTCCAACCGATACATATATATTCCGCTCGCTAACTTCGATGCGTCAAAGTTCACTTCGTATCTTCCGGCTTTCTGTTCATTGTTTACCAATGTTGTAACTTCCTCGCCAAGTAGATTGTAAACTGACAGCTTTACAAATCCATCTTCAGATAAAGAATACTTTATCGTTGTTGATGGATTGAACGGATTCGGATAGTTCTGTTCAAGCGAATATACCAGTGGTATTTCAACTTCAACTTTTACTTCTTCTGAATAAGTAACTGTCCCATCAAAATCAATCTGTTTCAATCTGTATGTATATTCTCCTGCATCAAGTTTTGAATCAACAAATGAATATGATTTGGGTTCTGTTGTTGTTCCGAAACCCGCAGCGTATCCGGCATTCTGCCATTCTTTATTATTCCCGGCTGATCGGAGAATCTCAAATCCCTGGTTATTCGTTTCTGTTGCGGTTGTCCACTTCAAATGAACTTCGCCATTTTCAGATGTTGCAGTAAACGAAGTAAGCTCAACAGGAACTATGTAACTGAGAGTTAGGTTATCCCAATAGATATTGTCTATGTTAAACGAATATCCGTCGTACATAATTTCTATCTGAACATCGGCTGAGCCTGCTGCTGGTGTTGTAAAACTGCCAGAGATTAATGTGGGCCCAACATTTCCAGTCGGATTAGTTTCTGTATATATAGGTGTGCTTGTTGCGCCACCATCATAGGTGATTGCAACAGTTATTATTCCGCTCGGATTAGCATACCAATCCAGATAAAAATTAAATGAATAATTAATCAATTGATTGTTAGGCAGGTCTATTGGTATAGATCTGATTTTTGAAACTCCGGTAAATGAGGGAGACCAGTTCATTCGGAGTTCTGGAGGAGTTCCTCCGGCATTTGCAGAACTATATGCTGACCAGTTAGTTGTGCCAAGCGGACCTACTATTGTCCAGTTGCTCAGGTTTGGAAATGGCTCAACCCATTGAAATAAATTTGGATCCTGCATTGTCGTAAATGTCCAAACTGTTCCGGGAACAACACACGTATCATTTTTCCCTTTTACCTGCCAGCCATAAATTGTGTTGTATTCGAAAGGCTCGAATTGTGATAATGATAATGATGTAATCGGTACACCGTTATAAACCTGAACCAGATTTCCTGTTTCTCCAAACCAAACTTCTATCTGAGATGCACCTGCGCCATTTGTCCACGTTGCAGTGTTTCCGGCAATTGGAATGTTAGTAGCTCCGTTTGACGGATTCGGATTAGCTGGTGGATCAATCGGACACGGCGGTCCCATTTCCACAACAGGCATTGAAGGATCGCCCATCAGATTATACATTTCAACATAACGTAATGTTGTTGTTCCGGTTCCGATTATACCGCCGTAATGATTAACAAGATATATCTTTGCCATATCAAACATCGGAGTGACTCTGGTTAGTCCGTCTTCAAACATTGCTTTGAATAATCGTCTTTCAAGAATATCATCCTCATCCCAATATGAATTCACGGAAGAACCGTAAAATGTTGATCCACCATTAGTAGTTCGTAACCATGTTTCACCAAAACATTCTGTAAGATGATATGAGCCGGTAACACACGCGAAAGAATAAACAAACGGATACCATGAGTTAGTTAAACTTCTAACTTGCAACTGGCTTAATGGTGGTCCGTCTGCCCAGGATGTTTCCGAACCATGCCCGGAGTAAACTGCAAATATCTGATTATCATTAAGAGCATTTATAAGCTGTGTAGTAGTTGCATTATATGTATGAGTATAAAGTTTCAGATTGGTATATCCTGCGGGACCAAAATACTGATTGATAACATAGTTATGTGTTCCTTCTGTTATCTGGTAATTATCAGAGGAAGACATATAAATATTTTTTTTATTCAGGGTGCCAATAAAATTTTCCATAAATACGGATTTATTAATTACATTCTGAAGCTCAGTTGTATTTGCGATTGAAAATCTGCCAATGAAAGCATCTGCAAAATAATCACCGCCTTCGAGTTGAACATAATTCACATCCGTTCTTGGCGAACCTTCGCCTGTTCCGGTCCAGGCTGGAATTTGTGCAACATCTCCTACTAACAAAACATATTCTGGTTTGGTTGACGGTTCGTTGTATCTCGTCTGAATAAAATTCTTTATTGCAGTTGTAGTTGTTCCTGTAACTGTTGTGTTAAACATATCAACCTGAAAACCTTTGCTGACTTTGTGAGTTACAAACTGCTGCATTCCTGTTTCAAATGAAGGATCTGTTATTATTAAATATTTCGATGTGAGACGAGGATCGCTCCACTCATAATTCACAAATACTTTACTTAAAAATTGGTTGAATGTAAATGATTTATCCGTTACCGGTGAAACTGGGTTATTAAATAAAATTTCTACTGCTCCTGTGCTTGTAATATATAGTCTGTCTTCGCCCGGATTATATCTGAACGGAAAGAGTGTGATTGTAACACCTTTAACACCGCCGATTATAAATGGCTCTGATATTCTTATAAAAGACTGATCCATGTTTCCGGTTGAGTTATAATAATTCAGATCTATTGCGAACGGTCTTTCATCTAATGAGCTTGATTTTTCCCATGGCATCTGAACGGGATAAATTTTATGCTTTAATATCATTTCAGATACGACATTGTCTTTTAATTCGAATCCAGGCTGACTTTCTGTCTGCGAAATAAAAAGATTAAAAGAAATTATCGGAAGTGCAGGAAGTCCAACCACAGGATTAACTCCATATTCGGGAATTGTTAATTGAAGGTATTCTCTCCCTTCCGCAGTAACTTGTTCGAACTGATACCCGGGCAATGAAAAATCTATATGATAACCTTGTTGTGTTTTTGTAAGGCTCACTCCATCCGGTACAGAAGCGGCTGCCATTCCGTAGATTACAAAGATGATTGTGAAAAATAATACTGGTAAACTGTGAAAGTGTTTCATTCTAACCCCATCGAGAAAAGTTTTAAAAATTGCGGACACTGATTAACGAACAAATAAGTAAATATTTTATTTAGCAAATTTAAAGTGAATTATTATCACATCTCTACACACAAAACAACAGTTGCTAAAAGTAAAATTAAATTGAATCAGGGAACACTGATATTTACTGCGTCAGCACAATTAGAAAAAATTTCTTTTGTCTCATATTTCTTATGAAGTACTGATAGTCATTGATTTCAAAAATGCTGACCTTATAAGGAAGATGATGCTATATGCAGAAAAATAAATTTTCCGTGTCTTGATCAACACGCAATTTTCTTCTGCCAGGCATCCCGAAATAGTAAGTCTGTTCACTTCACTCTTATAAATATTTGCTAATTGTCAATAAACTTTATAATATTTGGATGTTCTTTTAATTAACAAATATCTATAATAAAATCTACTACCGGAGGCATAATGTTTAAGCTATCAATTTCTGTCCTTTTTCTTTCCTCGTTGTTCCTTTTTTCAACATCTTCATTGGCACAATCCGATGAGGCTCCACATGTTATTCATATCCAGACAAGTAAATTAACAGAGCTGGGAGATGATGCCGAAGCATTTGGAGATATGTTAAGAAGACAGTCCGAAATCTTTAATAAGGATCCAAGACTTATTAACTCTAATGTTGCCAGACACTATTGGGGCAATGATAGTCGTGATCTTGTAATCATAAATGAATTTAAAAATATGGATGACCTGGAATCCTTCTATAATGATATTAACTCAATGCTTGAAAAAGGAATGACTAAAGAACAGTTTGACAAAGACAATGAGTTATGGAACAAACACGTGGGTATGCATTCTGATGAGGTTTATTCTGCAGTTCGTGGTACGAAAAAATAAAATATTTTGTCTAAATTCGATGGAGTGCTGTAGTATAATTCGCTGCCGCACTTTTTTATTTTACACCTGCTATCCTTTTACATTTTACTCCCTATCCGCAGAATTATCATGATTTAGCCGTTCGAGCGAAAGTGCTACTTCGAATATTCTGCTGCATCCGGGAAGAATCCAATCTTCATTCAACGAGTCTTTCACTTTAATATTTATTTTGTCCGGAAGATTTTGTTTCTTTTGAATTTCTGCGGAAAGTAGTTCGAAAAGATCAAGGATCTTTTTCATTCCACTCATGAATCTGCTTCCGAGCATAGAGTTTAAATTTCGACTTAGTGCTAAAAATTCTTTTTGAATATGGATACAACTCACAAGAATTTCGTACTTATCTTCTTCGTCGCAGTAATTAATGCACCAGCCGCAAGATTCGGTGCAACCGGCAAGAGCTTTTATTAATGAAATGTCTTCCACTTTGTTTAGATTTTGTTTATTTCTGATTTATATATAAAACTATTCTGAAGAAATAACAACTCAATCTTGCTGAAAATCTGAACGTTTGTATTATAATACACAAAGAAAGTAAATTGTTGTAATAAAGTTTATTCGATCTTCTATAAAAAGTTATTTGAAGAATATGCAACTAAAAATTCCAAATATGGTCAAAGTCCTGTTCTCTGTATTAATGTTTCTAATGATTCACCTTTCCTGCAGTAAACAAAATCAACCCGTAACATCAGATAATGGGATGGTTGTTTCAGTAAGCTCTTATGCGTCTCAAGTTGGTGTTGAAGTTATGAAGAAAGGTGGAAATGCAATTGATGCTGCCGTTGCAGTTGGATTTGCACTTGCAGTTACATATCCGTCTGCGGGCAATTTGGGCGGAGGTGGATTTATGGTTATTCATCTTGTTGACGGAACTAACACTGCGATTGATTTTCGTGAAAAAGCTCCAATCTCAGCACACAGAGAAATGTTCTTAAATGATAACAAGGAATTTATTCCAAAGTTAAGTCAGAGGGGAACAACTTCGGCTGGAGTTCCGGGAAGTGTTGCCGGTTTACTTTATGCACTCGATAAATACGGAACGTTGTCTCTCGCAGAAGTAATTCAGCCTGCAATCGATCTGGCAAGAAACGGCTGGAAAATTGAGAGAAGAGATTCAATTTATTTCAGTAACACCATTTCGCGGTTCTCAATGTATCCATCATCAATGAAAATATTTACAAAGGACAGCGTGCCATATTCAACCGGAGAATTGTTTGTTCAGAAAGACCTTTCTCGGACTCTTGAACAAATAAAAGAAAACGGCATTGACGGATTTTATAAAGGAAGAGTCGCTGAACTTTTAGTCCAACAGGTTTCTTCAATGGGTGGATACATAACTCTCACTGATCTTGAAAAATATCAACCGGTTGAAAGAGAGCCAGTAATCGGAACTTATCGTGGCTACGAAATTGTTTCAATGCCGCCGCCAAGTTCAGGAGGAATTGCTCTTGTCGAAATGCTGAACATTCTTGAAAATTATAATTTGTCCGACGAAGATTGGCAAAGTTCAACCTACATTCATCATCTTGTTGAAGCAATGAAGTACGCTTATGCGGACAGAACTTATCATCTCGGCGATGACGATTTTTATCCTGTGCCGAAAGATCAACTGACATCAAAAGGATATGCAAAAACTATCTTTGAAAGAATTGAACAGAATAAAAATAAAGCTGTCCTTTCTTCAGAAATAAAAAATTATGAAGTCAAACAAGTTTACGAGAGTACTGAAACTACTCATTACTCAGTCTATGATTCTTATGGAAATGCAATTAGTGTTACTACAACTATTAACTCGTCATTTGGTTCCGGAATCGTAGTTGAAGGTGCAGGTTTTCTTTTAAATAATGAAATGGATGACTTCAGCGGAAAGCCCGGAGTAATGAATCAATTTGGTTTGCTCGGAACAGAAGCAAATTCAATTCAGCCTGAAAAAAGAATGCTCAGTTCAATGACACCAACTATCATTCTTGAAGATAACAAACCCTTCATTATAATTGGTTCACCTGGCGGTTCACAAATTATTACAACTGTTCTTCAAGTAATTCTAAACTGTATTGATTACGATATGAATATCCGCGAAGCGATTGAAGCACCGAGATTTCATCATCAGTGGATGCCGGATTCAATATTTTATGAACAGAAAACTTTAACACCTGAACTAAGAAATAAATTAACCGCATTGGGTTATCATTTTCATGATGAAGGTGCTGACAAGCGGCGAATCGGAATTGCCGAGGGAATAATGATCGATCAAAAAAATAAAATTATTTACGGTGCTTCAGATCCTCGTGGTGGCGGATTAGCTATGGGATATTAATTGCCCGAAGTTGAATACCGGAGAAGAAGTAAAATTATGGGTGAGAGTAAGAAATTGTAATCAACATCAGGTTCAGACTGCACAATTACTTGAGGACATGATACAGCGTAACTAAGTTTACTGTTTAGAAAACCTTATGGATCAATTCAGACAAATAATCATTTACATTTTTATTATCGGTGCTGCACAGGGAGTTCAGCTTGCAGTTGTACTTTTCAGGAAAAAAGAAAACCGACTCGCGAGCAAAATGCTGGCAATTACAATGCTGTTGTTTGCAATTGACCTCGTCGTCAGTGTTTTGTTTCTTACGGGAGATATTTTAAAAGTCCCTCAGTTAATGGGAATAGGCAGTACACTTCCTTATGTGTATGGACCGAATATTTTTATCTATACGCTGCTTTTAACAAGAAATGAAAAAATCTTTAAGCCGGTCTATTATCTTAATTACATTCCTTTTGTACTTGCACATATTTATGGCTTATTCTTTTTTTATTTCCAGCCACATTCATTCTACGAAAAATTATTTACACCAAATCCAGATGTGCCATGGCATCTTGAGTTTCTTGGCAATTTTATTCCTGTCTCTGGTATTATTTACACAGTTTTAACAATTCGCGAAGCAATGAGATACGACAGCAGAATAAAAAATTCTTTTTCAAACATAGATAAGATTAATCTTCGCTGGCTTATGTATTTTGTAACAGGATCTGCAGCGATATGGATAATTGTGATCCTGGTATTTGCAACAAATATTATTTATGGAGATGAAATTCGCGCAAACATTCTTATCTATATCGGAATGGCTGTGTTCATCTTTCTGATTGGATACCGGAGTTTGCGTCAACCGGAAGTTGTATTGATCGAATCTGAAAAGCCAGAACAAAAACAAATAAAAGATAAACCGGCGTCATATAAAAAATCAGGATTATCTGAAGATATAGCATCTGAATCTGTAAATAAATTGAATGCTTTAATGAAAAATGAAAAACCATTTCTTAACAGCGAACTGACTCTTTCAGATCTTGCGGCAAAGATTAATCTATCAACTCACAACCTTTCCGAAATAATTAATACAAAACTGAATCAGAATTTTTATGATTATGTGAACGGCTACCGTGTCGAAGAAGTAAAAAGATTAATTGAAAACGATTCAACCGGAAAATTTAATTTGCTCGGACTTGGGTATGATGCCGGCTTCAGCTCAAAGAGTACTTTTTATTCTGCATTTAAAAAAGTTACTGGTATCACACCTGCACAATACAGAAATGATACCCGGAAAGAAAAAGTTGCCTGAATTTTATCCCGAACTGACACACCGCTTGTATCCAACCCACCTCTAAATCTCCTCCAGGGAGGAGACTTTGTTTTTAGTTTTGTCTTTTTATTTTCTCAGTTATCTATCCCAATAAAGAGTATTGCCTCCTCCCTGGAGGTGAGGGTGGAGTAGATCAAATTAAACGGGAAAAATATTTTTATTAAGTTACTGTTTAAATGAAGCGAAGAAAAATAATTCCATATAATCCGAAGCTTAAAGAGTTCGCAAGAAAACTGAAAAATGACAGCACATTCACAGAAATAATGATGTGGAATTATCTGAAGAAAAAACAATTGCGTGATTTTGATTTCGACAGACAAAGACCAATTGATAAATACATCGTTGACTTTTATTGCAAGGATCTATTCCTCGTCATCGAAATTGATGGCGAAAGCCATTACGGAAACCCTGAGAAAGATAGAAAGAAAGATAAAAGGTTAAATGAGCTCGGTGTTAAAGTTTTACGATTCGATGATATGGAAGTAGTGCATCAACTGGACAAAGTACTCGAAAAAATTGAAAGATGAATTGATGAGAATGCTAAAACGTGAACCCAACCAACTTCTAAATCTCCTGCGAGGAGAAGACTTTCATATCTGTTGTATCTTTTCATTAGTAAAATTGTCTATTTGAAAAAAGGAACCTTGTCCCCTCCTGGGAGGGGACGAAGGGGTGAGTTTCAAAACCCAAACTTGAAATCAAGATTTGATGACCAGCCGCTGAAGCTTGCATCAGAGAAATCAGCATAATTAACTCCCGCCGCAAAACGATATCCGCCTGACAAACCAAGCCCGAACCAGTTTGTGAGGTTATAATCAATTGAAGCTCCTGGTTCAGTTATAAAAAAATAATCATGACCTCCCAGATTTTCATAATCAACTCGTCCGGCACCAATCATCATCATCCCGGTTAAATAAAATCTGTCAGACAAATTGTATTTATATGTAACCTCGGCACCGCCATAGCCAAAATGAAGTTCATCCTGACCTACCTGATTAATATATGACCCTCCCAATTTATCCGGAATCAATCCATGACCGATCAGTCCAATGCTTACATTATTATTAATATTATATCCTGCTCTCATTCCACCGAAAAGTCCCCAGCCTCCATTTAAAGTCGCTGTTTTAGCAATCAGATCAGCATAGAAGTGGTTCGGATTGACGCTGCTTTGCGAAAATGAAATATCCTGTGCAGATAGCTGAAAAGTTATAAGCGCTACAAAAACAGTGATAAGAAATATTTTCCCCTTACGATTGTCCGCCTTTTGCGAATTTGAATAACTGAACATTTTAGGTCTCCTTTGTTTGTTAAAAATTACGACCCAAAATTATTTAATACTTAAAGCGAAATCGTTCTTTCCGATGGGATAGAACTGCTATTCCGTTCTTTACTATAGGGAAGAACTGTGGTTTGTGATACAACGCATAAATCCATGTCGTCATCCTGAATTTGTTTCAGGATCGGAGTGTGTTATTGCGATCCGGCAATTGATGGAGAAGCAATCTCTGAATCTGGAAATTAATTTCTTCATTTGATATGAAATTGGGGCTTCAGACAAAAAGAGAGAAAGTAAGTTTTAATTTTTATTCAAATTCTTCGAAGTAGATTGGATAATTCAAATCAGGGTTATGCTTTTTAAATCTTTTCATCGCTGTTTCGTCAAAATCAATTCCACCAAGCTTATTAATATTCGTCATTATTGTGGGTAAACAGTAGGTTTCCATCTTTTCACTTATTTGGTAAGAATCAAATCTGAATACATTCCAACCTTTAGAAGTTAAATCATTATTTCGGAGATTGTCTTTAGTTGCAAATTCTGGATTATGATGATATCTATCGCCATCGGCTTCAATATTAATTTTTCCTTTTTTACAGTGGATTGCAAAATCAAGAAAATAAAATTTCTCATCTATCTTAACTACTTCCTGTCTTTCTGCACTTATTCCATTTCGTTTAAACTCGGCCCAAAGTCTGTCTTCAAGTCTGCTTCCATCAAACAAGTCATTAACTTCAACAGCATTTTTGAATTTTTTATGTGTGGTTTGTATGAAAACAATTCTTCGCCATCTTCTGCTGAGAATTGGTTTTGATATTGTCTCTAACTTTTTAAAAGAGATTTTATAATAATTTCGTTTTGATTTATAATTTTCTTTTTCATCGGGAAATAATTGTTTCCGAGTGACCGTTTCTATCTTTGAAACTTTTGCATAATGAATTATCATTTGTGGAAAATCTTTAATCGTATTTGTATAATAGAATGCAATCCACATTGGAGGCCAGCGATTTTTTATTAGTCGTTCAGCTTTATCAGTTGGGATTCGATACCAATTCTGGTTTTGAATTATTTCAAAATCAGAAAGATTGTTTACGATTCCGACTAAGAGTTCTTCAAATTTACTCATCAACGAAATATTTTTTGTAAATTATAAATGAAAATTAATAATCAATCTTATGAATTCCTTTTATTTCAATAACCATTCCATAGTTAGCTCAGAATAATATGAATCGTGCTCTCTATTCTGACACAATAAATAATTTTCAAGTTACTTCTATTGATGAAATTATCGGTAAAATTTCTTCGGGTAGTGAATTCGCTTGCAAGTAATATCAATTAAAACACTGAAAGATTTCTGGAAAAAGCACCTGGATAGTGAACAGCCGTTAAGAGCATGGTACTCTGAAGCACGAAAAGCCGAATAGAAAAAACCGGTTGATATAACCAAACATTACAGGTCAGCCAGCGTTCTGACTAATAACCGGATTGTTTTTAATATAAAAGGAAATGACTACAGAATGATCGTTGCAATTAATTACAACTATAAAATCATTTATGTCAGGTTTATTGGTACACATAAAGAATATGACAAAATAAACGCAAAGGAAATTTAAGATGAAAATCAACCCTATTAAAACAAAAAAGGACTACGAAGCAGCGCTTAAAAAAATAGATCAGCTTTTCGATGCAAAGCCAAACACAAATGACGGTGACTTGCTTGAAGTTCTGGTCACACTTGTTGAAGCCTATGAACAAAAGCACTATAAAATTTTTCTACCCGATCCTGTTGAGGCGATTAAATTCAGAATGGAACAAATAGGTTTAAAACAATCCGACATCGCAGATATAATCGGTGGGAAAAACAGAGCATCAGAAATTCTAAATAGGAAAAGAGAGCTTACCGCAGATATGATGCGAAAACTTCACAAGAAATTTAACATTCCTGCTGATTCATTATTAGCTTAATTCCTTGCACAATATAGAATAAATTGGAATTGCAGAAATTTAATTTGTTTTCTCAAAAGGCGGAACTTCAATCGCCGCAAAAAATATAAGAATACTCCGTATGAGGCATAACTTAAGGAAGTCAGATCCGTCTACACTTCGTTTCGCCGGACAGGTAAGATTTTAAGTTTGACTCCAATATTCTTTTCGTAGAGTTGTGTTTCGCTTTTATTCTTATTTCGGATAGTTATAAGTTCCGAACCAGGAATAAGCTTTTTTTAATTTACCTTTGTTTGAAATCTCATTAACGAAATCCGGATCCATTAAACCCTCGCCACCAAAAAATCCCCGCCTTTCATAACAAATTAATTTTTCTGATTTAATCAATTCAAGATATTCATTTGCCTTCTTCACCCATTCTTCATAAGTCTCCAGTTCTTTGTGATCATATAGCATATGAAAATGAGGAAAACCAAAACCAACTGTTAAATCTTCATAGTCTCCCCACGCTGTCGAAACCCATATTGACGGATTTCCAGGATAAGGAGACGGCCACTCAATAGTGAATCTTTCCCCCCATTCTTTTTCATTTACAGCAAGCATCAACCAGACGGGAAATTGTTTGTAGATTTCAAACAGAATATCTTTTGCAATCTGATCAAGTTTGTCAAAATTTAGATTTGAACCTAATCTAGCAATCTCTTTCTCAAGAGGGACAAGGTTCTTTTCTGGAAAAAGATCTGAAGCCGAAAAAACAACTTCGTCAGATTTAATCCTGCAGTCATACTCTTTTATGTTATTTAAAAAAAAGATTTTTGCTGCTTCCCTTGTACCTTCAGCATCGATGTATTTAATATTCGGTTTGTCAAAATAAACATCTCCAACAAAGTGAACTATGTGTCTGCGTTTTTCTTTCTCAAACAAAATATAATTCCTTCTATAAAATGATTGACTGGAAGCAATAATATAAAAATTAGAGTGTTAAAATGTCATCATTTTGTAAAATCAAATCGTATGTGGTAAAATTTCAAAAAACAGGACAAAACACTTTCCTTACCTCTTTTCTTTTTTTCATAGATTCCTGCTTTCACGGTAATGACAATACAGGAAGATTTTTTTTCGGAGTTGAGATTCTTTCGGTTGTTTCCCTCCCTCAGAATGACACTTCGTCACTTCGACAGAGCTTTTCCTGAGATTATAGAAGGACTCAGGAATTCAATAGATAAATAAAAAAGCCTTCCGTTTTTCAGAAGGCTTTTATCAACAAAAAATTTTAATTCTCTATACACTAATTGCCGGTATCTGTTCAGCTTTCTTGTTCATTTCGTTCTGAACAATAAACCAGACTGCCGGTGAAAAGACGAGCCATAATACAAACAGCAGCCATTTGTTAAAATGATCTGGTGAAATTTTTTCATAGAGCTCGGAGAATTTATAATACGAATAGAAAGCTCCGAATGGAATGAAAAGTAAAATCGTCCACAGTCCCGGCGAAGCATTGGCATCCTTACCAACAAATTTCATTTCTTCAGAGATTTTAAAGAACCAGTAAATTGCATAAATCCCAAAGGTTATTATCACCAGCCCTACTTGTCCGAGCATGTTTCTTTTTTTTATCATAAGATTTTCCTCCCAAAACATTGATGAATAAATTGAATATTTAATAATTCAGATAATAAAAAGCATCTCTGCATAAAAAATACTGAGGATGATTTGATAATCAAATTTTTGTTGTAATCTTTTTTGTTGGTTTACAGACTTGCAGAATAATATTCCCGAAAAGAGATATTCAGAATTCTTTGTACGGGGTAATTCATAATGATAGCCTTGAAAAATCCGGGAACAGGTTGTGAATTTTGCCTGTTCCCTTTAAACTAAAAATTATTTTTTCAGGGAAATTTCTCTCATCAGTTTGGTACCAAGCAGAGTTCTTATATCATCATAATTAGTAATTGTCATTTCATAATCGTCTCCCATTTTATCTCTTATTTTCTTCTCAATTGCATCGAACTTTGCATCTCTTTGCTCATCAGGATCAAAGGCAGCGAGGTTCTTGTTTTCTATCATCAGGAGAAGATCGAAGTCATCTTCATTCGCTGGATTTCCTTGCAAAATTTTATAGGAAAGAATCAGTCCTTCCTTTTTAGCTTCATCCATATTGGCAACCCATGTGTTTGCCAATCCTTTTAAATAATCCTCACTTTTATTAGCGCTTGTTCTTACAAAAGTAAGTGACCAGACTGTTCCCTCTTTGTATAAGTCTTCCTCCTGTGCAGAAATTTGTTCGAAAGAAAATAGGAATAGAACAGTCATCAAGACAGAAAAATACAACACACTTTTCATAAAGGCTCCTTAGTTGTTTGATTGATTGATAATATGTTAATGGTATGAAAAAACATTAACCTCCGTAGTGATATTATGGATATTTAAAGATATTATCAAAAGACTAAAAGGTATGATTAAGTTTAATCTTTCCTTGTTGTGCCGGTCTGATAAATTTTGAAGAAGAAGGGTACAAGCCTATCCGAATGATAACGGTGTTGACAAATGAAATACACATTACTTTCATTTCAACCCGAAAAAATCAAATTAAGTTTTCCATCTTATAAAATTTTATTAGCTTGACTCTACTCTTATAATTTCATTTCACTCTAATATATTGGGAGGACTATGGAAGTTTTTGAATCTGTTCTCACACAGATAAGCGATATGCTTTGGGGTTATCCAATAATAATTCTTCTGTTCGGCACACACCTTTTTCTTACATTCCGTTTAAAATTTATTCAAAGGTTCATCGGCAAAGCAATAAAAATTTCTCTCCGAAGAGATAAAGAAGGAAAAGGAGACATAAGTCAGTTTGGTGCTTTAACAACCGCGCTTGCTGCAACAATCGGAACAGGAAATATTGTCGGAGTTGCAACTGCTGTTGCTGCCGGAGGTCCCGGTGCAGTTTTGTGGATGTGGTTAACAGGAGTTTTTGGAATCGCAACGAAATATAGTGAAGCACTTCTATCGGTGAAGTATCGTATAAAAATGCCGGATGGTTCAATGGCTGGCGGACCGATGTATGTTATTGAAAGAGGGTTGAATCAAAAATGGCTGGCGGTTTTATTTGCTGCATTCACATCGGTAACTGCTTTTGGAATTGGTAATATGGTTCAGGCAAATTCTATTTCTTTGCTTGCACAGGAATCTTTTCAGATTCCAATGTGGGTAACCGGATTAATTTTAACTGTGCTGACTGCAATAGTAATTATTGGTGGAATAAAATCCATCGCCAGAGTTTGTGAAGGATTGATTCCTTTTATGGCTATCACTTATGTTCTCGGCTGTTTGATAATTCTCTTTATGAATCTTGAAGGAATACCGAACACAATTTCATTAATATTCAATTCGGCTTTTACAGGACAAGCGGCAATCGGCGGATTTATTGGTGCAGGTATGAAAGAAGCAATGCGTTACGGAATTGCACGAGGATTATTTTCAAATGAATCTGGATTAGGAAGCGCACCAATTGTTGCTGCCGCTGCACAGACCAAAAATCCAATTCGCCAGGCGTTGGTTTCATCAACCGGAACTTTCTGGGATACAGTTGTAGTGTGTGCAATGACAGGTCTTGTGATTGTAAATTCAAATGAATGGATGGAAGGATTATCCGGGGCGGCTTTAACAAATCAGGCATTCAGAGATTTTCATATCATCGGTCCGATTGTTCTTACACTCGGACTACTTACATTTGTTTTCTCAACAATTCTTGGCTGGTCATATTATGGTGAGAAAGCTGCTGAATATTTATTCGGAAGCAAAGTTATTAAGCCATATAGATATCTGTGGGTTATTTTTGTGATGATTGGATCCGTCCTCTCATTAAATATTGTCTGGACATTTGCAGATATCACAAATGCATTGATGGCGCTACCGAATCTTGTTTCGTTAATCTTTCTGAGCAAAGTAATCGTTAATGAAACACAAAAATATTTATGGAGCGGAAATCTTGAGCAGGAAAATGATGAATAGATATTTTTATTTAAATTATTTTTTAATATCCGGCTAATTCGCTATCTGCAATAATTTTGGTGGACTTTAAGATTTTTAATCTTTGTGATTGTTTTTGAATCTTTGAAGGATTTTTCAACCCTGTTAAAATCATTTTGATTTACACGGTTCGCCAAACAGCTTAATTCGATTTGCATAAACCTGTTTTTCTGTTAAATTATTTTTATGAACCGTTTTTACTTCCTCTTCGCTAAAAGGTTTAAAGTTTTTGGGTAGAAGTTGTTTATTATTTCCCAGATCACTCGAGATATAGTTCAACACTTTTGCAATTTGTTTGTCATTTAAAATTCCACCCCATGCAGGCATCGAAATTCCTTTATCATACGCTACATTATTAACACATATTTTTCCATTTAAGCCAAATAGTACAACCTCTATTAAATATTTACGACCATGTTTGTTACTTATTAATTCCGGAACATGGCCTACATGCGGTGGATAGAAACCTTTTACTCCAGCACCGCTATCCAAATGACAACCAGAACAGTTACGATATAAATCTTTCCCGCTCAATTCATTTTTGTTTTGAAGAGCTGTATAGCCGCACACAAGTGCGGCCGCTATTATAAAATAAAAAAGTTTCATGGATAACATGGTATTATTAATCCTTATAGAGTTCGATCAATATAGATCTTTGCCCAAAGCTTCCTTTTCAGCAGCCGCAGAGACAAGAACTAGTTCAATATGATAATGAGTTGCAGATACTCCAGGATGAGGACCACTGTAAATGAAATTCACATGATCTACTTTTTTATTTCCAATTTTATTCAAAACATTTTCGGCCTGATTTAAATAATTATTCTGGCTATTAAGTTTTTCTAAAGGAATCATAAAAACAATTTTTATCAAATTACCTGATTTATCATAAGCAAGAAACGGACCTTCCGGAAGTTTTGAAGTATCCACGTATAACGTTCCTAATCCAGGAACAAAATCCGGTAATGCTCCATTTAAAGCTTTGCTGACATCTGCATATGGCGCTGGTGGTGGACTTTTTAACAGACTGCTATTATCTTTATCCTGAGCTGAACTAATATCAGGAATAATCATAAAAGTAAGTAATAGCAGTACGAACCCTAACGACATAATCTTTTTCATTTTAAACCTCTCAAAAAAATTGATTAAATATTTTAGTTAAATTTTAAGGACGATTCTTGGATGAAATCAAAGTTGCAAAGGTTACAAAATGAACTTTTCTCCTTTTATTTTTATTAAAAATTGGTTGGAGTTAAAATTTTATTTGAAGAGATAATAAAACAGGCTTGAATATGAATGAAATAATAAGTCCTTAACATTTTTATACATGATTTAAATCAAAGGATTTACTAATCAATCAAACTATATTTGTTCAAAAAGAGTTGAATATGAACGAGATATTATTAAAATCGAAAGAAACGCTTAGGCTTCAAAGTGATGAAGAGATAATCAATGAAGTTAAATGGGGGAATGAAGAATATTTTGCTGAAATTATAAAAAGATACAATCAACGGCTATATAGAATTGCAATCAGTTTTGGAATTGATGATGATGATTGTGATGAGGTTCTGCAGTTAACTTATATTTCTGCTTATGAAAAACTTAGTCAATTCCGTGGAGATGCCAGGTTCTTCACTTGGCTTACCAGAATTCTCATAAACGAATGTCTCATGCTAAAGCGAAAAAATAAGAAAGTTATTCATCTAACTGAGGACAAGGCTGTAACTATTTCTGACTCTGTTCATCTTAATCCTATAGAAAGTCTTATGGAGAAAGAAAGAAAAGAAATACTTGAAAATGCCATCCGGAGTTTGCCGGAAAAATACAAATCCGTGTATATGTTAAAAGAAGTAGAGGGATTGAGTGTTCTGGAAACTTCAGAAGTTTTAGCAATTTCTGAAGTAAATGTAAAGGTCAGATTGCATCGCGCAAGATCTATGTTAAAAAATGTTATCAGTGAAGTTGCTGACGTATCGACCTTGTTCAGTTTCGGCAATGAAAGATGCGACAGAATAAATAATAAGATAATGGATTATATAAGAACGCAGGAGAATAAAACTTAGTATTTTTGTAATTCATATTCCACATCCAAAAGTTATTCTCATTATTTCTAATAAAAACCTTTCCTAAATCATCCATTCAACATATCTCTCAAAATTATTTTGCGTCGAATGAATTACAAAATAAATTCAAACTTGAAAAATATAATTGAATAAGAATCGAATTAATAAAAATGAATTTTTGTTTCTTAGTAGATATTCATTAGCGATAGTACGACAAGCGGAATATTAATGACTGCTAATTTAAAAATTAGTTTTTCAGAATCTTCATCTTGTTGACCTAAGTCATTGTTAACTGAAATTTGTTTGAATATGTTATCTTAGATTTTAAATAAAACTGTGAATTACTTCTGAAAATTGAAAGGTTAACACAATCCAGGCTTTGGTGTTTGGTTAAAAAATTTCATATGAAGTTTTTCAACTTTTTAGAGTTAAAGTTTGATGTGCTTTTTTCTATCTATAATTACAAGCACATTGAATGAATAGCTGTAATGGCTAAATATAAATAAAGTACAAAAACATAGGAGAAATAAATCATGTCAAAAAGAAAAGGAACAGCAGAGTGGAATGGTAATTTCAAAAACGGTAAAGGCAAAGTTAAATTTGGTTCGTTCGAAGGAGATTATTCTTTCAAATCACGTTTTGAAAATGGTGCTGGCACAAATCCTGAAGAAATGATTGCTGCAGCACACGCCGGGTGTTTCTCAATGGCTCTTTCCAAAGATTTGTCAGACAAAGGATATGAACCAAAGAAAATACAAACAACCGCCGAAGTAAGTATTGAAATTTTGAAGCAGGGACCCAGAATCACTCTGATTGAATTAAATACTGAAGTTGATGTGCCAAATTTGAGCAAAGAGGAACTCATCAAATTTGCTGAAGGTGCAAAAAAAGACTGCCCGGTTTCTCAGGCATTAAAAGGTGTTGATATTAAATTAAATGTAAAGCTTAAAAAAGTTGCGGAAAGTTTAGTTAGTAATTAAAGTTTAAACATTTTTTTAACCGGTCAGAAGTATATAGAATTAAAAGGAAGTAATTTAGCTTCTCGATAAACGAAACTAGAAGATATTTGTGGAATGGAAATCTCGATCGGGAAAATGATGAATAAATATTTTTATTTAAATTATTTTTTAATATCCAGCTAATTCGCTATCCGCAAGTTTAGTGCTTGTTAAGATTTTTAATCTTTGTGATTTTATCTGAATTTCAGAAGATTTTTTCAGCCAGGTTAAAGTTTTTTCAAGCGCAACTTCAATTGGAGTAATTCTATAATTCAATTCTAGAACTGCTTTGCCGGAAGATAATTTTTGACTTTGAAGCAGAAACTTCAGCCACTCTTGAGTAATCAACGGATGACTTCCCGAAAGTTTTGCTGATGTTTCAATTAACCATACTAACTTTTCTGCCATTTTACTTTTCAGATTTATTCTCAGATGTTTCTTCCCCGAAATTCTGTCTGCAATATCGTAAACATCTTTGAGGGTTTTGTTTTCGCCGCCAAGAATATAACGTTGATTAACGTAATTGCCCGAAACTGCCGAAACAATTCCTCGCGCAATATCTTCAACGAATGCCCAGTTTGAAAACTGTTCTCCACAATCGATCAGAAATGGTAATCGATTCTTCAGGTAAAGCGAAAGAGCTTTCGTCGCTCCGTTTGCATCGGTCAGCGAACCAATACCGAACACACTTGCCGGATAAATTATTGTATAATGCAGGTTTTTATCGGAGTAATCTTTGACAAGCTGTTCAGCCATTGCTTTCGATTCCGCATAATCACTAAAACATTTTTTAGGTCTCACTAATGAATCTTCACCAATAACGGGCATAGGTACATAAGTACACGCGGACAGACTTGATGTAAAAATAAATCGTTTCACTCTACACTGCTTTGCTGCTTTGAGCAGGTTTTCAGTTCCACGATAATTTATAGTGTAAAAATCTTCTGGGTGTTTTGATGTGGTTTGCACTAAAGCTGCAAGATGAATGATAACATCACAGTTTTCCGTTGCTCTGATAATAGCGTCAGCATCATTAATATTCCCCTCATAAATATTTAACCCGGGATGATTTGAATTAAATATTTTTGATTTGTCTCTTACCAGAACGTTCACAGATTGTCCTTCGTAAATCAAATATTTGAGAACATAACTGCCGATAAAACCCGTGCTGCCAGTTAGTAATATTTTCATTTTAATTCCTTTCACTATTACTAACATGGAATATTGAAGTAATTTAATACAACACACGGATCTAGATTAAAGTAAGATAATAAATCTATAATTTCCTGAACTCCTAAATTCAGATGATGATACAACAAATCTATAATCTCTTCAATACTGAATCCTGCTTCGTACAATATTTCAACAGTTACAGGAATAGTAAGATTATAGACTATAATCAAAATATCCGCAATGTTTTCAATATTCACATTGAGCTGCTTTAAAAGTGAAGTTGTAGCTTCTGCAGAATAATGGAAATAATCTTTCAGTACAATTCCAATTTGTTCGTAGCTATATTGAAGTTCAATAAGCACTTCAGTTATTTCGCTAACGTCATAATCTTTTTCTTCAAGCAGCTGAGTCATTTGTAATGTGGAAAGATTGTATAAATCTTTTAACACATTTAGCACTTGAATAACCGGAAAACCATTATCTGATAAAAATTGGAAAACTTCTGAAGCCGAAGAGTTATAAATTGTTCGTAGTGCATCTGCTATTTCAGAGGCTGTGCATTCGGCTTCAAGAATTAAAATTTTTACGTCTTCTTTGGTTAGCTGAAAATTATTTATAAGAACTTTAATTACTTCTGTGGAGTTGTCACCAACGTCTTTAAGTATTATCAGGATAAGTTTTTGGTTTTCCTTAAAAGTATTTTTAAGAATTTGAACTTTACTTTCAATATTCACAACCTTTTGCAGAAAATATTTCAGATCTTCCCGGCGCGTTTTTAATTCATCCGCATATTCAGATAAAATTAACTCAGCAATATCGGCTTCGGTTTTATTTTTCAGAATTTCAATTAGTATTGGTTCAGCTAACCTTGAATTGTATTCGTAAGCAATGTGAATGGCTTTAACCACATCACTTACGGAATAGCCGGCATTATACAATGATTTAAGAAGCACATTATCATCAAAACTGAACTCTCTGTCAATGGTTATTGCTGCTTCAACAACTTCAACTCCCTGATTGAACAATTCAACAGTTCGTTTGTTAAGTTTTTCGTTATCATTTATAGGAGGTGTAACAACCTCATCTTCGCTGCATCCGATTATTAAGAGGATTAACAGCAACATTGCTAAAAATAAAATGTTTTTCATTTTAATCACCTTTCTTTTGTTTGATTCTATCCTAAAACTATGTTGTACAATGCGGGGTTGTGTCATTATATTGTCAAAGAATTGTCATTTGTTGGAAGACCTTCCGCAAAAAACAATATTGTGATAAGATGAATAATTATTATTTTGTTAAGAGAATTTCAGATTTGGAGTGATATAGAATGATCGTAATAATAAAAAATAAATCACTAATTACTATTGCAATTTTATTTATAAGTCTGTTTCAATTAAGACTTGAGGCACAAACACATTTTTCTCAGACAAATTTTAAAAATAATTCTGTTTCATATTCCTCTGATCAGCCATTTGCATCATATTGGTTTCCACTTGAAATTTTAAGCTGGTCACCTTCAACTGATCCGGATGCACCATACAATCGTTCCGGTGTTCCATTAAAAAATAAATTCGTTGATACATTATTAATTATAAATTCTAACTCAAGAGTAAATGAAGCAAGAGTAAATCCGTTGTCAGCGTTTGCACCAACGAGTGATAATCCTTCACAGGGTTCTTTGAATATTAATTATTATTCTTTCAGTTACTGGCAGTACGTTGACCGGCTTGTATTCTGGGGTGGTTCTGCCGGCGAAGGATTAATTCTTGCACCAAATTCTACTTTAATTGATGCAGCACATCGCAATGGAGTAAAAATTTTGGGAAATGTTTTCTTTCCTCCGACTGTTTACGGGGGACAGTTTCAATGGGTGAATGATTTTCTCCAGAAAAATGGAAATACTTTTCCTGTTGCTGATAAATTAATTGAAGTGGCAGAATATTATGGATTCGATGGATGGTTCATTAACCAGGAAACTGCTGGCGGCAATTCTCAGACAGCAATTAATATGAGAGATTTTATGATTTACTTCCAGGAAAATTCTGATCTTGAAATTGAATGGTACGATGCGATGACAGAAAATGGCAGCGTCTCCTGGCAAAATCAGCTTAACTCACTAAACGACTGGTTCTTTCAATGGGGTGATACTCTTGTTTCCGAAACAATGTTTTTAAATTTTTGGTGGAACTCAACCGGATTAAACAATTCAAGAACACTCGCTCAGAGTTTGAACAGAAATGAGTTCGACTTATTTGCGGGAATTGATGTTGAAGCAAACGGATATAATTCAAGCATAAACTGGTCAGCACTTTTCCCGAATAATCTTCCTCATGTAACATCACTTGGAATTTACAGACCTGATTGGTGTTATAATTCTTCAACAAGTCTTGCAGACTACTATAATCGTTCAAGTATTTTCTGGGTTGGATGGAATCACGATCCGGGCAACACAACAACATCAAATAACTGGAAGGGTATCGCCAATTATATTCCAGATAATACTCCGATTACTGAAATTCCGTTTGTCACCAATTTTTGTACCGGGCAAGGTTATGATTTCTACATCAATGGAGAAAAATTATCTTATCCTGAATTATCGGCAACCGGATGGAACAATCTGTCACTTCAGGATGTTCTTCCTTCGTGGCGATGGATAGTTCAAAGCAGCGGAATAAAATTAATTCCTGAATTTGATTTTACTGATGCATATTACGGCGGGAACTGTCTAAAAATTTCCGGAAATCTTTCAAGCGATAATCTGATAAAACTTTATCATACAAATTGTTTAGTTTCTTCGGATACAAAAATTGATCTCGCATTTAAAACTGGAGCTATTGGTTCAACAAATATGAAAGTCGGATTGGCATTTGAAAACGATCCATCATCATTTACTTTTTTTGATATTGGGAATACAACTTCCGCAGACTGGAATTTAAAAACTATTGATATTGGTTCATTCAGTGGACAAAAAATTTCTGTTGTTGCTTTATTTTTTACCGGCGGTTTTGGAAGCGGCTACCAAATCAAAATCGGAAGGATGAGTATTTATAATGGCTCGATTGACATTCCGGATCCGCCAGCAAATCTTTTCATAGAAAATAAAGTTGATGAGCAAGGATTTGTAACTTTAAGATTGCGCTGGGATCATTCAACAAGTGAAGTCTATTATTATAATATATTCAGAAGAAATCAGGATAGCTCATTAACATATCTTGGCGGAACAGCAAACAATGCATACTTCGTTCCATTTATTAAATATGAACCGGGAGACAGTTCAGTATCTGTTCTTGTTCAAACTATCGGTAACGAGTTTGGTGAATCTCCTTTTGCCGAAACTTCATTCGAATGGTTTTCTCCACCGGGAATTGCAATCAATCCTTCTCCTGAAGATGGAGATACTGTTTTAGTTCGCAATCCAACTCTTGGGTGGACTCCGGGAAACGGTTCTTCATCGTTCGATATTTTTCTCGGAACAACTAATCCTCCGCAATTTATTCTCAACACAACTTCAAATTCTTTTCAGACTGAATTATTAAATTCAAACACGACCTATTACTGGAGAATCGATTGTAAAAATCAATACTATACTACACAAGGAGATGTTTGGAGTTTTACAACAGGAATTTCAATTGCAGATACAAATGGATTTGCGCTTCAGTTTGATGGAACTGATGATCTGTTGAATTGCGGTAACGGAAGTTCATTGCAAATAACAGGAAATAAAATTACTCTCGAAGCATATATAAATGTGAATGAATTTAAAAGTCAGCCATTTGCAGGAAGTGTAATTGTAAAAGATCAGGGATCAAATAGTTCCGGATACATGATACGATGTGGAGGAAATGGTATTATTAATTTTAATATTGGTAACGGAAGTTGGCATGAAATTAATACTTCCGCTAATGCTGTTCTGTTGAATCAATGGCATCACGTCGCTTCAACTTATGATGGAACAAATATGAAAATTTATGTTGATGGTGAACTAAAAGCTCAGTCAAATTTATCATTTACAATTGGCAATGCTAATAACAGCAATCTATTGATTGGTGAATCGCCCGGCTTTCCAGGAAGAGTATTCAATGGAAAAATTGATGAAGTAAGAATCTGGAATGTTGCACGATCACAATCTCAGATCATAAATACGATGAACACAATTTTATCTTCTGAATATTATTCGTCTCCTGACAGTGGGCTTGTTGGTTACTGGAGACTGGATGAAGGAACAGGACAAACAGCAGAAGATTTTTCTTTCTTTGCAAACAATGCAACTCTGGGTTCAACATTAAATCCTGATTTAAACGATCCATCCTGGGTTGAAGCAAATATTCTGATTGTAAATGTTAAAGATGAAATTAAAAATAATTCCATTCCAACTGAATTTAGTTTATCACAAAACTTTCCGAATCCATTTAATCCTTCAACAAAAATAAGATTCACAATCCCAGCCTCATCCTTAAATCCCTTCTCCAAAGGAGAAGGGACTTTTGTAATCCTTAAAGTTTATGACATTCTCGGAAACGAAGTTGCAACATTAGTTAATGAAGAAAAGACCGCAGGAAGTTACGAAGTTGAATTCGGTGGTCATTCTGACGAAGGTCAGAACCTGCCTGCCGGTAGGCAAGGTCTCGCAAGTGGAGTTTATTTCTATCAGCTAATAGTCTCGGCTGGGCGAAGCCCAGACAGAAAAGCTGGCACATTCATTCAAACAAAGAAGATGGTTCTTATCAGATAAATGGATATAAATTTGTATTTAAATAGAATTGATGTTAGAAAAATAATGGAACCTTCTCTTGCGTTTTTAACTGAACTTCAAAATCATCATCTTCTCTCCATTCCTTTTGAAGATCTCGACATTCCAAATCGCTCAAGAATTGAACTTGACCTGAATAAATTATACAACAAAATAATTTTAACCGGACGTGGAGGTTTTTGTTATGAACTTAACGGACTCTTCTACTGGCTGTTAACTTCGCTTGGATTCAAAGTTGATATGCTTTCTGCCCGCGTGTTCAATTCAAAGACTGGAGATTTAGGTCCGGAGTATGATCACATGACTCTTCTTGTTCATCTAGATAAAAATTATTTGGTTGATGTTGGTTTCGGTGATTCGTTCAGAAATCCGATTGCCTTTCCTGATGGAGAAACCGATGACATTAGTGGTAGTTACAGAATTTTTCAAATCGAAAATAATCTGTTTGAACTTCAGAGAAAGGATAACGATTCTTTTTCAAAGCAGTATAGTTTTACAACAATACCTCGAAAACTTTCTGATTATAACGCAATGTGTGTGTTCCAGCAAGACAGTCCGACTTCACATTTCAGAACAAGAATGTTATGCACAATTGCTACTGAGTCCGGACGGATTACTTTAAGCGATAACTCGTTAACTATTACAAATAATGGCAAAAAGATAATTGAGAAATTTACTGACGAAGATAAATTTTATTCTCTGCTAAAAGCTTATTTTAAAATTGAATTAGCTAAATAAAAATATTTTATCGAATAATCTGCCACAAAACATTGAACGTTCACTTTCTTCTATTAACAACACATCATCAAAAACATCCGCTTGTAAAGTAATCGTGGGGTTTCTACGTCGCAGGATTTAGCTTTAAATCAGAAATCATAAAAACTTAAAGTTAACAGAGGTGTAAAATGAAAAAGGCTTTAATAATAATACAGAATAAGAACAATACAACTCGAAGGTTTGGCGAAGAAATCGCCGAGTTCTTATTCAAAAGAGGTCTCGCTGCTGAACTTATCCCGATTAACAGTTTCGAGCCTCGAAAGCTTGACGGTGCAGATTATTTATTATTAGGTGGATGGGGGAATGGATTAATCTTTTCAAAGACAGATAATGAATGGATTAACTTTGTTAATCGATTACCTTCGCTTAACGGAATAAAGACTGCTTTTTTTACTACCTATAAAATATTTCCGGGAACAATATTTAAAAAGATGAAAAAATATTTGAAAGGAAAAACAGATGAAGTTACTTATGACTTTAAATCAAGAGATGGTTATCTGTCAGTTTCTGACAAGCTGGATCTGAACGATTTTATCAGATAGAATTTTGTAAAATATTCCTGATTGAGAATGTGTTAGTTAGCAAAGTCCCCGTTCATGCGGGGATTTTTTAATTGGAGATGAAACCAAATATTTTAACTCCGGAATAAATTAAACTTGCTTGTTCTTTTTCTCAATCTCTACAACTTTATTACGACTATAATCCATCACTCCAATCATCAAACCTGCTGTAGTGATTACTGCCCCAATAATCTGATAAACGGTTACTTCTCTGCCGAACAATATCATTATAAAAGGTAAGATTGCAAGGTATATGTTAGTATATGGAACCCAGAAATGTGCAGCAAATTTCGAAAGCTTGAAAAATCCAAAACTGTAAATGTATCCTGTTAATCCTGCAGCTACCACAAACAAAATTGGCAGCCAATTATTCGGAATAATACTTCCTTCGAACAAAGAGAAAAACCTGCTGTATCCGGTTGACTTGATTATTTCTTTAATCGATTCTTCTTCATCATTGCTGATATTTTCTCTCAACGTATATTCTGAGTTGGACAATGTATAAAAATTCAAAAGTGATTCTTTTTCGTGTCCAACTGTGTTGGCGAGAATTCTTTCTTCAAACTCTTCTTTGTTCACAACAGCAGGCATATTTGCATTCAATACATTTCCGATTATCGGCATTATAAAAATTGCTGTGGTAATAAATATCATTTTCCAGATCTCTCTCCAGAAAACAAGTGCATTCGGTCCGACGCCTGGTAGAGCTGTCTGTACTGTTTTATTGTTCAAAGTGTGTTGTGAAAGCATGCATCCATTAATTACTATTATCCAGATAATCGCAGTTTCATCAAAAACATTTTTCGAGCTTTCGCTTAACCCGACTATAAATGGAAAATATGGCATTGACAAGCCTGCTATCACAAGCGTAATTCCAATCCAGTGTTCTTTTCTGATTGGCGCATTAAATAAAAGTTTTCCAAAGAATGGAAGAAATGCAAGATAAATACTTACATACGGCGCAAATACATGTGGTGAATAATATCGTGGTAAATAAAAGAAACCGATATTTTCAATTACTCCGGTGAACGCGCAGATAATAATTGTAACCAGCGACAAAGAACCCGGCCAAAGGAATTTAGCTTTTTTCCCACGAAGCAGTTCTATTGTTATTGCAACTGCTGCCCAGGCAAGTTTTGATAGTTCTCTCCACCAGGTCATAACCCCGGGAGAGACATCAATTTTTTTTCCTCCGGTAAAATCGGGTTGGTTCCCCATCCAGTTTAAAAGATATTGACCGCTAAGCCCTCCGTTGATAATCAGAAGCCAGACAACTAAAACAATCCACTCCACAGAATATTATCTCACTTGGCTCATTAAATTTGATCAATCAGAAAGAAAATCATTTTAGCTCTTTCAGCCAATTCTGTGCAAACTCCCGGCTAGCTTCGGTTGTTTCTTTTCCGGCTCTGTAACATTGTTTCCATAAATAATTTTTGTATTCGTACTCTTGTTTTACAAATTTGGTTAGATCTTTATCAATGGCTGTCTGAGCATTAAAATCAACGCCATTTGTTTGTTCAAGAAATGATTCAAGCCATGTTTTGATAAGCGGCTTCGGATTATTTACAGGATATTTTGCTTCCCAATCTGCAATATCTTTTTTATGTTGTTCCAACTGCTGATCGTATGCCATTTTTGAATATTCATCCATTTGCGGACTGAACATCGGATTGTCCGGATTATCAACATCCTTTAGCTGCTGTTCCAGCATTTTAATCGTCTCGTCATACATAGCCTGCTGATCTGCCGCCATTTGCGATTTTGCAGTTTTCATTTCCTCCAAACTCTGATTTAAACTGGCACGAGTTTCTTCTTTTAATTCTGCAGATGTTTTAGGTTTTTCCGGCGGAGCTGGTTTTCTTGATTCACGAAACTCATTATACCTTTTTTTAAAATCATCGGTCTTTGTGAAATCTTTAACGTAATTTCCAACAACTTCAACCTTTGATATGCGATCATTTACAGCTATGTTTTTCAATTCTCTAAGACCTGGAAAGTAAAACGATGAGCCTGAAGATATATCTGAAAATATGGTATTCTTAGCATCATTCTCTGAAAGTTTTATTGTCTTTAATAAATCTTTTGCCTTGTCATCGATTATTTTACCAGCATAAAAACCAAATGCGATAATTAATAATAGCAAGATTGATAAAAGCTTTTTCACAACTCCTCCGGTGAATATATTAATTTAGAAAAATCTACTGCTGAAAATTCAAAAAAGAAAAATGATTTGCAAAAACTAAATACTTTTCAATTTGTTTTTTATAGTCGATATAATTTTAGGTGTAATATTTACAAGCAATCTCGTCGTTAGAAAGGTGGGCGTAAATTAGCATATTATCTTTAGGAGACTTCTGAAAATTCTAATTTGTCATATTGAACGACCTGCCTGCCGGCGAGGCAGGAGTGAAATATCTTGTTTTAAAATTAAAAAGAGTAACACATTTATAATAATTCAGAAGTCTCTTATTATCTTTAGGATATTCTGGCTAAGTTTTATTGATTTATTTTAAGCTAAAATTTTTTAAAGATGACAAACAAGTTTTTTCTAATAATAATTAATTGTTCTCTGCTAGGACTACTGTGCTTTTCGTTTGCGCAAACGCAGCCATGGAAAAAAATGCAATCCCCGGTTACAGGAACTTTGCGATCTATCTCCTTTATTGATAGTCTTACAGGATGGGCAGCCGGTGAAGCCGGAACTATAATCCACACAACCAACGGTGGAGAATTTTGGGGAATTCAAAACAGCACTGTCCAGACTTTTATAATGGATATCTTTTTTATTGATAATAATAATGGCTGGGCTCTGACAATTCGTGATCAGTTTCCATTCAATTCGGTATTGTTGAAAACAACAAACGGTGGAACTTTGTGGACAGTAAATGATCTCCCTGATTCTCTTGGAGTAGTGAGAACAATTTTCTTCTTTGATCCGCTGAACGGATTTGCCGGGGGTTCAGATATTTTATTCTCTTCTGATGGCGGAAATAGCTGGAGTGAATCCGAAATTGATTCTAATATGGTTTCAGAATTTCCTGTTCATAAATTCAAATTTTTTAATCGCCAGTTTGGTTATGCTTGCGGCGGACGTATTGATGTCGCAGGCGTTATCTGGAAAACCACAAATTATGGATTTAACTGGACCGCACAGGGTGTAAGTGTAGATGAAATTTTTGATGTTTTCATATTCGATTCATTAAATGCAATTACTCTTTCTGGAGACCCCGAGGGATTGTTTCCTATCGGATATGTTAAAACAACCAACGCAGGTGAGTCGTGGAGTTTTAGTGATTTGCCTTATTTCGGGCTTGCATTTGCAATTGATTTTCGAACTTATAATGAAGGATGGTCAGCTTCCGGTTATAAATTTTTGCTCACAACTGACCATGGAAATTCATGGAGTGAGTTTGAAACTCCGGACAGCTCTACGGTTTATGATCTGCAGTTTATTGATGCGAGAACCGGTTTCGCTGTGGGTGAGAATGGAGTAATCCTAAAACTAGATCCATCTCTTGTTGATGTAAAATCCGAGTTAACGATTCCAGATAAATTTATTTTATACCAGAATTATCCCAATCCGTTTAATTCTTCAACTACAATAAAATTTACAATTCCTGCCCCATCCCTAAATCCCTTCTCCAAAGGAGAAGGGACTTTAGTGACCCTTAAAGTTTATGATGTACTTGGAAATGAAATTGCAATTCTTGTTAATGAAGAAAAATCTGCCGGGGAATATGAAGTTGAATTCAACGCATTAACAGGAATACGACCGCTGGTATCCGGGATCTATTTCTACCAGCTTAAGACTGCTGAGTTCGTAGAAATAAAAAAGATGATTTATTTAAAATAAAAACCCCGCATCCAATATGCAGAACACGGGGATCAAACCTTCTAATAAATTTTTACTTCAGCAAAACAAGTTTCTTTGTCTGTTCATAACTATCAGCTTTCATTTTGTAAAAATAAATTCCACTCGGCAGGTTTTCTGCAATCCATTCGTATTTGTAATTACCGGCAAATAATTCTTCAGAAACAAGTGTTGTTACTTTTTCTCCAAGTGTGTTGAACACTTCTATCTTTACAAATGATAGTTCAGGAATTGAGAATTGAATTGTTGTAGTCGGATTGAATGGGTTGGGAAAGTTCTGTTCAAGCTTATAATCCACAGGGATTTCCGAATCAAGTTCCTCAACGCTGACAACAAAAGTGCGTTTATAAATTTTTGCTCCGGTGCTGCTGTTTTCATATAGACCCGTATACATTTCAACTTCCTCGCCACTCCGGGTTTGAACTACTCTTCCCGAAAGTGCTGAAACTTTTGGGTTTGATGGAAGACCTTCATTCTCTTTTACAAATCCAGATCTTGTATCATTTGTAACGTAAACACCGCCTACGTCTCCTCCTGTTGGATAGACTGCTACGGCATTAATCTTCTTGCTCTCTATCAAAAGATAAGTACCAAAGAATGAAGCAACCTCTCCATCACCAAATACCGTTAAAATAACCGCCGATAAGTATCTGCTCTCAAAAAATGACTGATAAATATATCCGTTCTGGCTTCCTGTATAAAGCCGTGAGTCGTTGCCATCCTGATTTGACAGAGGATAATCAAATAATAGTGTGACTGTTGTATCGGAAGCTGGAATTCCAGTCGCTTGTTCCCATAAATCTCCATTATTTGTAGAAGTAAATAATCCGTTTGTTGTTGCTGCTGCTATTATTCCGGATGAATCAATTTCAAGATCTCTAACCCACGAATTGTTGGGCATCCCATTGCTTGCATTTTGAAATGATGCCCCAGAATCCGTTGAACGCATAACTCCATTTCTTGTTCCTGCAAAGATTGTATAGTTCGGACTTTCTTCCATTACTGAAATTGAAAAGATATTGTTGTTTGATCCCGCCGAGTAAATTGGTCCATTCCATGTATCTCCTCCATCTGTTGAACGATATAGTCCTTCGTTCTGCGGATAGAACCAGATACTTGCGTACAGATTTCCATCAAATGCTTCTTCTATCGTTCTCCCATTGTATGCGCTTGCTACGTTTTGCCATGTCTGTCCATCATCTGTAGATTTTCTTACTCCTCCCGCTACACTTGGCCAGCTAAATGATCCTACGGTTGTTAGAATATCTCCATTCTCTCTCACCAATAAATCGGTTACTCCTCCGCCTACTGGCGTTGACGATGTTTGTACCCAACCCTGTGGTAAAGATAGCGTGCTGTATAGTCCAATCACGAAAAAGAAAATATATTTAAACACAATACCTCCATTATTTTAAAAATATCATTATTTTGCTCGTTGAGAAATTAGTTGTCTGCATTTTGTATAAGTAAACACCACTTGTCAGATTAGTTGCGTCCCATTCATATCTATAATTACCGGCAAATAATTCTTCAGAAACAAGTGTTGTTACTTTTTCTCCAAGTGTGTTGAATACTTCTAGCTTTACAAATGATAGTTCAGGAATTGAGAATTGAATTGTTGTAGTCGGATTGAATGGGTTGGGATAATTTTGATAAACAAAAAACTCATCGGGAATTTCTGAAGAAAATTCTGAAACACCCGATGTTGAGTTTCCACCCGTCGTGGTTTTATAAATTATCCCCTGGTTATTCTTATTTCCAACTGCATAACCCGTATCATTGTCAACAAAAAAGATATCCATAATCTCTTCTGAAAAATCCAGCTGCTGGCTTAACCAGTTTGTCCCTGAATTTGTTGTTTTCCAGATTCTGCCATCCCTTCCGCCGGCAAATCCTGTTGAGCTGTTTAGAAAAGTTACTGTTTGCAAATACCCGCCGGTAAAGTTAAGATTCCAAGATTGACCAGCATTGGTTGAAAGGTAAATACCATTTGTTGAAACTGCAAAGACATCTGATGATGAAACGGCAGATACATCAAAAAAAAGTGCCGGTGGATCATTTGGAAGAGCGGACCAGGTTTGTCCGGAGTTTATTGTTTTTATTCTTAAGTTATTATCACCCACTGCAAATCCATCGAAGTAGTTGTGGAAACTAACTGCAAATAATTGATTTGGAAATGGAGTATCAAGAATCGGCCATGTATTACCGCCATCCGTAGTTCTCATAATCAAAGCGCTATCTAATGCTACACCTCTTCTCCCGACAATCAATCCATAGTTATTATCCAGAAAAAATATATCATGAAGAGATAATATCCCGTTAACCGGTAAAATCGGAGTCCATGTCAGTCCGGTATCTTCTGTTTTATATGCAACTCCAAAGCTTCCAATAACAAAACCGGTGTTAGCATCTTTAAATCCTATCTTGTAAAAAAGTATATCTGAATTTAGTTGAATTATATCCCAGCTATCTCCGCCGTTGGATGTTCGCAGGAGAACACCATTGGCTCCACATACAAAACCTATACTGGAAGAAAGAAAGTAAACTCCGAAATACGGTTGGTCAGTTGGATTTGTTAACTCGGTCCATCCACTCTGTGAGAATAAATTACTAGTTGGTCCAAGAAAAAGAAGACTGAAGAATAATAATTTTTTCATTTTACTAATAACATTTGTTTTTTTTGTAAATAATTCAGTTGACAGCCGGTATAAGCAAACTTCATTTGGCAGACCTTGCCCATTAGCAGACAGGTTTTCCATATTTCTTTCATACTTGTAATTTACTGCATTCAATTCTTTTGAGATTCAGGTTTATACTTTTTCACCGACTAATAAAATATTTCAATTCATGGATTGGTCGAAATTATAAACCATTTATAAGCGAAAAATTCGCCGGAGAGCTAATCCGGTTGAGAATTTATCAGATGATGGGAACGGATTGCTTTGGCAGCATCTGATAATTTTTTCATTACCAACTAAATCATTAGGCAAGTGTGCTGTTGAAGAGTATTTTAGTTGGTCTCTTTATAAATTAGCAAGAAAATATTTAATTCAAAATAATCCGTTTCTTTAAAACCTTTTTCTTTTCAATTTTTTATCAGATTCTTTAATAATTTTAGCTGTGTCTTCTTAAATTTAACATTCATTTTTATTTTTTCGTGGAACTCACAAGGAGCTATAATGAAAACCGGATTAAAAGATTTTCCTAAAAAAACCACTGCTTTTCTGAACAAACTTTCTAAGAACAATAACCGAGAATGGTTTGAAGCTAACCGTGATCTTTACAATTCAGATTTTCTTGAACCTTGTTTTGAGTTTGTTGTTGAGATGGGAGATAAATTACAGGATATTGATCCCGATATTGTCGCTATTCCAAAAGTTGATAAATCAATTTTCCGGCTACACAGAGATGTTCGCTTCAGTAAAGATAAAACTCCATACAAAACAAATGCAGGACTGTATTTCTGGAATGGCAAAATGAAGAAGATGGATGCCAGCGGATTTTATTTACATCTTGAGCCGAGACAATTCGGAGTTGGGCTTGGCATTTATATGTTCTCTCCACAGTTATTAAAAAAATATCGTGATGTGGTCTCTAACTCTGCTTCAGTAAAAGAGCTTCACCAAATAGTGCGGGCTCTCGAAAAGAAAGGTTACACAATCGGCGGCAAAAAATTTAAGAAGACTCCGAAGGGATATGGTACGAACACACTTTATCCCGGATATTTATTGTATGAAGGAATTTATGCCTGGTTCGAAAGTTCTAACTTGAAAATTATCAGCGGCGGAAAGGCTGTAGATATTATTTACAAAATATTTAAAGAAATGCTTCCGTTGCATAAGTGGCTGGTGAAGAATTTGTTTTAAATAAAGTCTGCTCTCAAATGTTTTTTCATTTTAGCAATATCATCTTCTTAGTATCAAAATATTTTGTGCCGTCTAAACCTTTTGCTTCAACTATGTAAAAGTAAAAGCCACTGCTGAGGCCTTGCCTGCCGGCAGGCAGGTTATTTGCATTGAAAACTGTTTCGTGTATTCCAACTTTCATTTCTTTGTTTTCAAGCTCTGTTATTTTTTCACCAAGCACATTGAATAGTTTTATCGAAACAAATGCGTCCTGTGGAATTGAATATTTTATCGTAGTGGTTGGGTTAAATGGATTAGGATAGTTCTGGTAAACTTCAAAAATCTTTGGTGTTAATATTTTAATATTATATGTTTTAGTAATTACTCCAGCACTACCGTTTGAAATTCTGAATGTGATGCTTCCTTCTTCACCGATTGGTGCATTCTCTAAGACATTAAATGAAAACTGTGCCGTTTGCTTTTGTAAGGTTTTTATGTTCTCAATATTTACCTGATCATTATTAAACTCTATCCATTCGGGTGTCTGTTGAACAGCAACACTTACTAATTGATTTGCACCAATTGATCTATTAGAAAAACTTAATTCAACAAGGTTATTCTTTGAGCCGGGCAATAGTTCATAAACCGTTTGAGAATAACCTACTGTACAAGCAAGAACAAATAATAAATATTTTAACAGCAGCATAGCATCTCCTTTTTTTTGAAAAACTTACAAGCAAGGCAATGGCCCTGGAAATTCTTCTTTTATATACACACAGTAATAGTGAAGAAATTTATATCCTTCAGTTGTAATTTTATTTGTTGCCAGATCTTTCTCTATCTGTACAAGCAAAGCTTTATTTAAAGTACTGCAAGCATCTTTATATCGTCCTGATGTAATTTGACTATTAAGCAAATTCAATTTTGTGATATAATAATCTCTTGTTTGTGTGTTTGCTACCCATCCGTACTGATACATTTCTGTTGTATATGAAATCAACTTTGTTATTAATCCAGACCAGTTTAATGCTGGTTTAGGAGGAATGAATTCCTCTATCGAGAAACCAATAAGAGACTTGGCTGTTTCATTGGGTTCGTTTGGCTGGTAATCGATTACAGTTTTTAGGTCAGATGGTTCTCCAAATTTTTGAAGCAAACTATCTGCGATATCTACTCTAAGTGACCAATATTCTTCAGTTTCTATTCTTTCTTTTAGCAAAGAATTCAATTCTGAATAATTGAATTGAATTAAATACTCTAATGCTTTCAACTTAATTGGTAAATAGTCCGCATTGACAAAAATATCTAGGATTTGATCTTGAAATTGCCATCCATATTTATCGATCAATATACAAAATGCTTCATATTTTTCGCTAGAAGAGTAAGGCAATGAGTTCAATATATTTTCCAGTTCTGTTCGAGCTTGCATTTCATATGGATAATACTGATTTAATATTATCTCCAAGACAGTTAGTGAAAGCCCATCATAGTTTGGTTGGTCTCTCTCTATTCTTTCAAAAATGTAATTTACAGTTGAATAGTTTTGCATTTCAATCAAGACAAGTGTTGCCTTCGCCTTAGCATCTAGTGGGTCGTACTTGAATGGTGGGTCATAATTTGCATATTCATCTGCAATCGAAATGACATAGAGTGCCTTGGTTTCAACATCTGCATCATCCAAAACAAGTAGGGCATGTAAAAAGGCCAATTGAAGAAAGGGGGGCTGACTCTCAAACAATTCATTTATTGCTGGCAATGCTTCATAAATTTGTTGCTCGCTTATTGCTTCAATCGCGAATGTAACATCTAATGGGTTTTCACTATAGAGAGCATTTATTAATTCTTCAGATGTCTGGGCTATTACCTGGCTATAGAATAAAACAAAGAGCGGTGTTAATTTTAGTATGTTAATTTTAAAAGTCATCTAATATTATCCTTTTAAATTATTACATTTTTGGTTTAATAGATCAATATATTCCTTGATTTTTTCCTGTACTTCCTTGGAATCATTTACTTCTCTTTCTTTTCGAAGTTTTTTATTCGACCAAAAAGTTGTCTTCCCCGCAAGACCATAAAACATATCATATTGCTCATCAAGCTTGTCCCAAAAATCAGCAAAGCCTGTTTCATAAAATATTTTACCGAAATCTTTAGCCTGAGTTGGGTTACTAAAATAGGAACAAGGATAATCTTGCAAAGCATACATAGTATTGTAAAAGAAATATTTGTAATCTTGAACGTATTTGTCGTAATTCATTTTATGTATTCCTTCGTGAAGCATTACTACTTCCTTAAGTAAATAACCCTTGTCTGGTATTTTGTACCCATAATATTTATGACCTTCAAAGGATTGTAATGCCAGTTCACAATCACCATTTGAAACTATTTCGTTCAAATCGGATGTATCATCTACAATAACCCAACCTCTATCAATAATTTTACTGTAGCACAAATCAATTACGATATTTAAATTTATCTTTTCTGGGTTCAATTGAAATTTCCATCTCTGGAGATTTCTGTTAAAACAAACCATCAAGCTGTCATTTGTAAAAGAATATAGATTTGAAACCTTAGCTGCAGGGGTGTTCACTAACCAAGTATATGCAACATCTGTTGGTTCATCACATAACTTTTCGTGAGAAGTATACGCTGAAGTATGTTCAAGAATTTCAAATTCCGGATTTTCAATATAAAATAGATCATCACAAAAATTTCCGTCTGCATTTGGACAATCTGGCGGTGTTTGTTCGATAAACTTTACATATCCCATAGATTCCCATTGGAACCCCCCTATAGGATTCATACCATATAAGTCATACTGATCATTTCCTACATAAACAAATTGTAGCGGGACTTCAATCCATTGATGATCATAACAGTATTGAATGCTTACCGTAACATCTGTTCCCATTGGCTTATTGTAAAAATTATGAAACCAGTAACCAATGCAACCAAAACAAGAGGCGCCACCTTCACAATCACAATTGTAATTGCCAAATAGTTGTGAATCTCCACCAACAACTATCTCTCCTTTTACCTTTGATATCCAATTATACATACATTCTTTCCGAAAGTAAACCCTACCATAAAATGGTGATGTTACTGTAACAGGATTATCTGTGTTTTCCTGCATCACCGAACTATCGGATAGATAAATTTCATCTTTTATTATAACTTGTGAATACATACTCAAATTAAATATTATTACAAATAATAAAAGAAATCGTTTAAACATAGCAGGCTCCAAAAGAAAAGCAAATTAACACGACAATAAGAAGTGTGTTAATAAAAGTGAAATAGTTCAGGCACATCTCCTGCAACTCCTTTGCAGATTCAACTAATACTTGTTCCCGGCATTGCCAGGATTTATTTCACTGACAAACTAAATAAATATCCAAAAAAAAATCAAGTGCTGTGCCAGAAATATTTTAATTTATTAATACTTCGACTTTATATTCTTTCAAATAGTTATATTATTCAATTTAAAACTGAAAAGCGCCACACAAGGTGACGCTTTCTTTTTTCAATACCTGAACTAGCAATTATTTTAGTAAAATCATCTTCTTCAAATCAAAATATTTTGTGCCGTCCATTCCTTTTGCTTCAACTATGTAAAAATAAAATCCACTGCTGAGATTAATTCCATTAAATTCTGTTTCGTGTATCCCAACTTTCATTTCTTTGTTTTCAAGCTCTGTTATTTTCTCACCAAGCACGTTGAAAATCTTTATAGAGACAAACGCATCCTGCGGAATTGAGTATTTTATTGTTGTCGTCGGATTGAATGGATTTGGATAATTCTGATAGACTTCAAAAACTTCTGGTGCTATTATTCTAATATTATAGGTTTTAGTAATTACCCCACCACTACCGTTCGAAATTCTGAATGTAATGCTTCCTTCTTCACCAACTTTTGCATTCTCTGAAACATTAAATGAAAACTGTGCTGTTTGTTTCTGTAAGATTTTTAAGTTCTCAATATTTACCTGATCATTATTAAACTCTATCCATTCAGGTGTCTGCCGAACAATAACGCTTACTGATTGATTTTCACTTTTTAATTTATTTGAAAAACTTAATTCAACCAGATTATTCTTTGAGCCAGGTAATAGTTCATAAACTGTTTGAGAATAACCTACAGAACAAACAAGAACAAATAGAAAATATCTTTTAAGCAGCATAGCATCTCCTTTATTATATACCTTACAGACAAGGTAATGGCCCTGGAAACTCTTCTTTTATATATACACAGTAATAGTGAAGAAATTTATACCCCTCTGTTGTAATTTTATTTGTTGTCAGATCTTTATCTATCGTGACAAGTAAGTCTTTATTTAGCGTGTTGCAAGCATCTTTATATCGTCCTGATGTAATTTGACTGTTAAGCAAATTCAATTTTGTTATATAATAATCTCTCGATTGTGTGTTTGCTATCCATTGATACGAGTACATTTCATTTGTATAAGTAATTAGTTTTGTTATTAATTCAGACCAATTTAGTTCTGGTTTTGGGGGGACGAAGTCTGCGACTACTATTTGAAATAATCCTTTCGTATCTCCATCTGGCTCTGTTGGATAATAATCAATTATCAATTTGAGGTCTGAGGGTACGCCATATACTTGAAGTAAACCACTGCCGGCTTTAAATCTTATGAAATTGTCTGGGTCATTTAAGACTTTATTTCTAAGTATTGTTCTTAGTTCTGGATAGTTTCTATCATAAAGTATTTTAAGAGCTGAGTATTTTAAATCTGGATTTTCATTTGAATCATTTAATATACTTACACAAAGGGCATCTGTTTCAGAATAATTAATTTGATTTAAAATCACAAGAGCTGTGTTTCTAAACGTAAATTCGTTTAAAATATTATTTAGAATGTTTAAAATCCAGTCGAGAGCTTGAGACTGATACGCAGGAACATTCTCATAAATGAATTTTAGATCATTTATAACTATCATATATCTTTTGGAGTTTGGTTCATTATTCAAATAATCAAATACGTCTTCCGATTTAGAATAGTCACCAAATTTAAATAATAACCACATTGCTCTTACTTTTGATTCTAATTTGCTCTCCAAGCTGTTGTAAGGTGGTAATGGTTCAAATGTATTAATATTATTATAGTAAGTTAATATAAGATCATAAGTGTTTGGGGCTTCTAATGCGTCTAATGCTTCGATAAAACTATATTGAAGTAAATATGTTTCTTGGCTAAACACTCTACTTTCCAATTCAGGTATATATTCAATTAGTTGTTGATTTTTAATAATTTCTAGTGCCTCAAACCTTTCCTCAAAATTGTCACTGTCCAATTTATCAAGTAAAGATTGTGAAAAAATTTCGAAACTGAACAGTAAAAAAACAAAAATTAATAATTTCATTTCATTGTTCCTCATTAAGTAATACTTTTTCAATCAAAAAGCCCTTGTTAGGTTATCACAAGCGTCAATTTGCGGACAATAATTGAGGCCCAAATATTCTGTAAGTCTATTATAGTAAGCAATTATTAAATCCCATTGTGCTCTAGAAGTTAATATCTCTTCTTCAATATTATCTCTACCGTATATATTAAGTTCTGCTTCGACTTGACTGCCAAAACTTTCAAAAATATTTTTCAACCATCCTTTAACTACATTTATAGCTTCTTCTTCACTTGGATACTCATTAAATTGTTGACAAGACATATTTAATCCCGATACAGTTGCTTGTAATTGCGGTAATAGTCCTTGAAATTCTCTCTCATATCTCTCAAAGTGCATTCTTTCATGAGATAATACAACATCCTCAAGAACAAATTTTATCAATGGTATATAACCAGGATTATTTGGATCTGAACCATAATGAGCACAAATATCATGTAGTAAATTACAATAGTCCTCAGATTCAATTTCACCATTCTCCATTTGTTCCATCATATTGTCGCTACTCTTTATAACTTGATGTGAGCTATTATTATCACACAATCCGACTAAATAAACATAAGGGACAACACTAGTATTTCCACCACCGATAAATTCAAATGGGAATTTAATATCCCCATTTTCCGGATTCGCACAAGGATTAACATTCCAAATATACCCTTCTGGAACATGCCACGGAGTCATTTTCATTCCTCCTGCTTGTCCTCCTGCAATATCGGTTGTGCAAGTTTCTACAATTGTTTGGGTTCCGGGTAAAGTGTATGTATTACTCTCAATTTCGTTAAAAAAGAAATTAGGCAATGAAGAATATTCACATTCTGGCACTTCACCACAAAAAGTCGGAGTGGTTGGTATAAATTTAATTGAGGTAGCAATATACCATTGCAGTTGATTGGGATTATAATATTCTATGTTGTATTCATTCATACCTGTATTTACTAATCTGGTTTCTGCTTCTACCAACTGCCCATTTATGCAATGAGAATAGACCGTAACTGTAACCGGCGTTCCCAGTGGTAAATTATTTATCGCCCAACTAGCTGTAACGTAGCAAGCAGCACAAGTAACCGGACAACTTTTGATAACCACTTGTCCACCAGCTTCTATTTTAACTTGTTTTAACCAGCCCCACCAGATTGCACCCCAATTTACGCCGCCACTCACTTTCCCATAAAATGGCATCGTCAGTGTTTCTGCATCTGGGTTTTCTGTTTCATAAAGAATAATTTCATCTTTTATTACAACCTGAGAATACATACTCAAATTAAAAATTATTACAAATATTAAAAGAAATTGATTATGCATAGCAGGCTCCAAAAGAAAAGCAATTTAACACAACAATGAAATGTGTGTTAATAAAAGTGAAATAGTTCAGGCACATCTCCCACAACTCCTTTGCAGATTCAACTAATACTTGTTCCCGGCATTGCCAGGAGTTATTTCACTGGCAAAGTAAATAAATATCCAAAAAAAAATCAAGTGCTGTGCCAATAATTTTTTATTTAGCTTTTATTTAATGAGCTGCCTGCTTCGGAAACAACCTTTCAGGTGGTCATTCACCATTCCTGTTGCTTGCATATGCGCGTAAACTATTGTTGAGCCGACAAACTTAAATCCTCTTTTTTTCAGGTCGTCACTGATATGGTCTGAAAGTTTTGTTTTGACAGGAATCTCTGTCGATGATTTAAAATTATTTTGAATTGGTTTCCCATTGACAAAACCCCAGATGTATTTATTAAATGTTCCGAACTCTTTTCGTACTTGTATGAATGCTTTTGCATTTGCAATCGCACCTTTAATTTTCAATTTGTTTCTGATAATTCCGGCGTCTTTCAAAAGAGAATTGATTTTTCTTTTATCATACTTTGCAATTTTATTATAATCAAAGCTGTCAAATGCTTTTCTGAAGTTTTCTCTTTTATAAAGAATTGTCTTCCAGCTTAATCCTGCCTGAAATCCTTCTAGTATTAAAAATTCAAAAAGTTTTCTGTCGTTGTGAAGAGGAACTCCCCATTCTTTATCGTGATATTTAATCATTAATTTGTCATCTGATGTCCAGGGGCAGCGTTTAATAATTTTCATTTTTCTACCATTGTATATTTAGTCTATGTTGTTTTCCTGTTATAAAAGCCTAAGATAATTCCTAAAGCCAGTGACCAAAGCGCAGCTAATCCAATCTGAAATTCTTTCGGAAGAATAAACGTAATTGTGTGTGCTGGTATCCAGAACCAGAGCAAGGAATAAAATCCTTTATCAATGTTTTTCCAGTTTGAATTTCCAGCAATAATGTTATCCAGCAGTCTGTGCATTATTACCAGGAACAGACCAAATTGTAAATTCATTAAAGTTGAAACGGCAAATGATCTGCTAAAACCGCTGAGATGCGGAAGATAGTTCTGATTAATCAGTTCATCAACAAATCCTTGAAAGCCCACGAATGCATATTTTATCAGTACCGCCAAAATACACCACTCAATAACTTTGAGCATTAGGGTTTTAAAATTATACGGAGAAATTATTTTCCGTTTGACTATCCAATGCGAAATAATGTCGCCAAATGTCCCGAGAACGGCAAATTGAGCCATTGCTGTAATAATTGGATGAGTCGTTACTAATTCTATGTACCAGTTCATTCGATTGACAAATTTTTATTTAATAAATTTAAGTAAATAATTTTTATCTATTATTCTTTCAATCAATGAACACAAAAGAAAAATTTATCGAAGAAATAAAAACCGCATATTCTTTTAAAGAAGATTATTTCACTCTTGGCGGGACAATCTTCGAAGGCGAATGTATAATCAACTCATTTATAAACATTCCACTTAAAACTTTGAACCGGCACGGTTTGATCGCCGGAGCCACAGGAACCGGGAAAACAAAAACTCTGCAGGTAATTACCGAGCAGCTTTCTTCTAAAAGTATTCCGGTTCTCGTAATGGATGTAAAAGGAGACTTCAGCGGAATTGCAAAACCAGGGTCCATCAATCCAAAAATTGAAGAGCGACATAACAAAATTGGTTTATCTTATAATCCGGTTGGTTTTCCTGTTGAACTACTTTCTCTTTCCGATGAAAAAGGTGTTCGTCTGCGTGCAACTGTCTCGGAGTTTGGACCGGTGCTTTTATCCAAAATTCTTGAGCTAAATGATACGCAGTCAAGTTTTGTGTCTTTGATTTTTAAATTCTGTGATGATACCAAGCTTCCCCTGCTTGATCTAATGGATTTTAAACGGGTACTACAGTTTATTTCTAACGAAGGAAAACAGGAAGTTGAAAAACATTATGGAAGCATTTCAACTACTTCTGTGGGGACAATACTTCGCAAAGTTATCGAACTTGAGCAGCAGGGTGCAGATAAATTCTTTGGAGAAAAATCTTTTGAGGTTGATGATCTTGTCAGAACTGATGAACAAGGCAGAGGGGTTGTTTCGATAATTCGTCTGGTTGACTTACAGGACAAACCAAAATTGTTTTCAACTTTTATGCTTTCTCTACTTGCGGAAATCTATTCCTCTTTTCCAGAAGAAGGGGATTTGCCGCAGCCAAAACTTGTCATTTTTATTGATGAAGCTCATTTAATTTTCAAGGAGGCTTCAAAAGCTCTGCTCGAGCAAATAGAAACGATTATAAAATTAATTCGTTCAAAGGGTGTGGGAATTTTCTTTTGCACACAAAATCCAACTGATGTTCCGGCAAGCGTCCTATCGCAGCTTGGATTAAAAGTTCAGCACGCTCTCAGAGCATTCACTGCAAAAGACAGACAAATGATAAAACTTACCGCTGAGAATTATCCGCTTTCTGAATATTATAAAACGGACGAGTTGTTGACATCTCTCGGAATCGGTGAAGCAGCAATATCTGTTTTAAACGAAAAAGGGATTCCAACTCCACTTGCTGCAACTCTTCTTCGGGCTCCTCAATCACGAATGGATGTTCTTACTAATGATGAAATCGATGGATTAGTCAAAAATTCAAGACTCGTTTCAAAATACGGCGAATTGATTAATAGAGAAAGCGCTTATGAGATGTTGAATCAAAAACTTGAAGCATCTGCAAAGGACACAGATTTCACATTGCCCAAGTACGAAACTCCCAAACAACCACGCGGAAGATCGAAGGAAGAAAAAAGCACGTTCGAGAAAGTATTAACAAGCACAACAACAAGACAAATCGGTAATACTGTTATAAAAGAATTAGCAAGAGGAATTTTTGGTGTGCTCGGGCTTGGCGGTTCAACAAGAAGAAGAAAATAAGTTCAATTTTCGCCAGGTTCGTTTTGTGGAGGATTTGTCGGCTCGCCATTGTTTGAAACTTTCAGTCTGTTTGAGTTTTTAAGTGCCTGCGTTAGTAGATGTTCAATCTGCGCATTGATGCTTCGTAAATCGTCCGCTGCCCATTTCTCAAGAGCAGCATAAATATTTTCATCAATTCTTAACAGAAATTTTTTCTTTTCAGCCATCACATTCCTTCTTTCTGATCACTAACTCCCAACCGCTGAATTCCTTTTCATTAGCTGTGCAAGATAAAAGCCAAGCATAATTATCCAGGGATATTCATCTATTATTTCAGCTCGTTTTTCTATGATTACTTTGCTTCTTTCTTTTATTGACATGCTGCCGTGAATGGTAACAAGTAAATTACTTTCGCCAAGATATATCTCGATTTGCTTTCTGAAAAAACCAAACTTAAATGTTAGTCTGATTCCACGGGGGAGTACTAACACACCTTTCCTTCCCCAAAAATTATTTTTAAAGTTGGCAATTGGATTTTGATATCCTTTTACTCTTATGTCAACATCACGTTTAAAAAATTTAGGTCTGTAAAACTCATATTCTTCGTTGCCAATTTTTAATTCCGCCAGATCACTAAAAAATTTTGGATAAAATAATCTTGCAATTAATTCTTCGCCGGATCGAAGCTCAAAATCTCTTTTCCAGATACTTTTTTGAAAAATCTTTAGATCTTCGCCCAGGTATTCAGAAAACTTTTTCATGTCAAATTTATTATTGATACAGCGTGCCCGTATTAATTACTGGCTGAGCTTCGGTTTCTGAAACAAGTGCAACCATCAGATTATTAACCATTGTTGCTTTTTTATCTTCATCGAGTGTAACAATTTTCTGTTCACTTAATGCGTTCAACGCCATTTGAACCATACCTACTGCGCCCTCAACTATTTTTGTCCTTGCTGCAATGATAGCTTGCGCTTGTTGTCTGCGTAGCATGGCCTGCGCAATTTCTTGTGCATAAGCAAGATATGAAATACGTGCTTCGATAATGTCAACACCCGCAACATCAAGACGAGTTTGAACAGTTTTCTGAAGACTTTCTGCAATCTCCTGCGGACTTCCGCGAAGTGAAGACTTTTCTTCTTCTTCAACATCGTACGGATATTCTGATGCAAGCTGACGAATCGCAGTTTCACTTTGAATGTCAACAAACTGCTCATAATTCTCAACATCAAATACTGCTTTTGCTGAGTCAATAACTTTCCATACAATTACTGCCCCGATTTCAATCGGATTTCCATGAAGATCGTTCACTTTAATTTTCTGACTGTTAAAGTTTCTAATTCGTAGTGAAACTTTTTTCCGAACTGTAAAGGGATTGACCCAGAAAAATCCTGATTGTCTGACTGTGCCAGTATATTTTCCAAATAATATCAGAACGCGCGAATCATTTGGCTGAATAACCATAAACCCGGATGTTAATAAGAAAAATATGATTAGCAGCGGAATGAATATCCACAGCACCTCGGGATTTTCATTTTGAATTCCGCTAATTAATAAATACACTGCAAGTGCCAGCAATGCGATGGAAATGAATAACATCAAAAATCCATTTAGTTTGTTTGCTGACTTTTCTACGATTTTTTCCATTGTTTTACTCCTTTTTGAAAATGCTATTGTAATGATATCATAATAATAGCATATTGTCAAGTAACTAATTCATTTTGCTTGATTTTCATTCGTTTTCGCAGAAATTTTATTTGAGTTGGAAATAGAATTGAAGAAAAGATTGGTCATCCAGAGAAAAATGCTTTGTACTCAAGATAGAATTCTTTGAGCATTTGATGCTTTTTTGTGCTTCTTTAAGAAAAAATTTTTTTTCTTATCAATGACAGATTAAGGATAGTTTGTCTCGACGCAGTTGAATCAACTCTGATCAATTATTTTATTAAATGTTTCGCTAGGACGCATTACTGCAGAAGCTTTTTTTTCATCCGGCAAATAGTATCCGCCGATATCAACAGGTTTTCCCTGAACAGAGATCAAATCACTTACAATCTTTTGCTCATTGTTTGAAAGTTCATTGTAAATTTTTTTGAAGCGTGATTTAAATTCTGCATCTTGCAATTGATTTGATAACTCTTCTGCCCAATACATTGCGAGATAGAACGAACTTCCTCTGTTATCAATCTCGCCAGCTTTACGCGAAGGCATTCTTCCATTCTCAAGATACTTACCAATCGCTTTGTCGAGTGTTTTTGCTAAAATGTTTGCTTTTTCATTTTTAGTTTTATCATAAACCATTTCTAAAGAAGGAACAAGCGCACAATATTCGCCGAGAGAATCCCATCTCAAATGATTTTCTTTCAGAAGCTGTTCAACATGTTTTGGTGCAGAACCTCCGGCACCGGTTTCAAACAAACCACCACCTTTTAATAATGGAACTATTGAGAGCATTCTCGCGCTCGTGCCAAGCTCAAGTATTGGGAAGAGATCCGTCAAATAATCGCGAAGTACATTTCCCGTAACTGATATTGTGTCTAATCCTTTTCTCGTTCTCTCAAGAGTATAATTCATTGCATCAACCGGTTTGAGAATTTTGATTTCAAGGTTTGTTGTGTTGTGTTCTGATAAATACCTTTTAACTTTTCGGATAATTTCTCTGTCGTGTGCTCTGTTTTCATCAAGCCAGAAAATTGCCGGTGTGTTTGAAACTTTTGCTCTATTTACTGCCAGATTAACCCAGTCTTTTACCGCTTCATCTTTTGTCTGACACATTCTATAAATATCTCCGGCTTCAACCTGTTGTTCAAGCAAAATTTTTCCTTCTGCATTTATGACGCGCACTACTCCTTTTGCTTTTATCTCAAATGTTTTATCATGCGATCCATACTCTTCGGCTTTCTTCGCCATCAATCCTACATTTGAAACTGCGCCCATAATTGCCGGATCAAACTGTCCATTTTTTTTCGCATCTTCAATAATTGCCTGATAAATTGTTGAATAACAGCGATCCGGAATCATTGCGATACAATCCTGGAGCTCATCTTTTCTGTTCCACATTTTTCCGCCATCTCGCACAACGTTTGGCATTGATGCATCAACAATTACATCGTTTGGAACATGAAGATTTGTTTTTCCAATTCTTGAATCAATCATTGCAAGTTCTGGCTGGTAATCATATACTTTGTTGACGTCGTCTTCAATTTGTTTTCTTTTCTCTTCGGGAAGTTTTTTCAATTTTTCAAGAATATCCATCAACCCGTTATTAACATTTGCACCGATTTCTTTAAGAGTTTGAGCATGTTTTTCGAGTGGTTCTTTATAATAAACAGAAACTGCGTGACCAAACATTATGGGATCGGATATTTTCATCATTGTTGCTTTAAGATGAAGTGAAAGCAGAACGCCGTCTTTCTTTGCTTCTTCAATTTGCTGTGAATAAAATTTTCTCAGTTCTTTAACGTTCATTACTGCAGAATCAATCACTTCCCCTTTCAGAAGTTTAAGATTTTCTTTCAAAAGGGATACGTTTCCATTTGCATCAACAAACTCAATTTTCACAATATCATCTTTATCAATAGTCATAGATTTTTCTGAGCCGTAAAAATCTTTTTGATTCATACTTACTACGCGGCATTTTGAACCGGATGCTGGCCAGGGTTTCATCATCTTGTGCGGGTGCATTTGTGCAAACTTTTTAACAGATGTGGATGCCCGTCTGTCTGAGTTTCCTTCTCTTATCACAGGATTGACAGCAGAGCCCAACACTTTAGCAAATCTCTCTTTTAATTTTTTATCCTCTTCTGATTTTGGTTCTTCCGGATAATCAGGAATTTTATATCCTTTATCATGTAATTCTTTTATCGCTGCTTTTAACTGTGGGATTGAAGCGCTGATATTGGGAAGCTTGATAATGTTTGCGCTTGAGTCCTGTGTTAACTCTCCAAGTTCTGCCAGGTTATCCGGAATTTTTTGTTCTTTAGTTAGATTATCGGGAAAGTTTGCAATTATTCTTCCGGCAAGCGAAATGTCTTTTTCAACAAACTCAATCCCCGTTCCTTTGGTGAAGGATTTAAGTATTGGCAGTAAACTATAACTTGCGAGCTGTGGGGCTTCGTCAATTTTGGTCCAGTTTATTTTAATGCTCATTTAAATTTATAATTAAGTTGCGAAAATATTTGAAATCAATAATTAAAAATACTCAATGGCTTTTAATAATCGAAGAATTTTAACCAGGTATTGATTCCAGTGAATTTTTTCTGATTTGCTGTTGACAATAAAGCAAATATTTTATCTCAAAATGTATAAATTACGTTGCAATATTCAGTATAATAAAAAAAAGGAATTTAAGATGGATATATTAAACACAATTCAATCGGCACTTGGAGGCGAAAACCAAAAAGATGACCTGATGTCAACAGTTTTGGGACTGCTCGGCGGGCAGGGTGGATTGCAAAATCTTATTGGTCAGTTTTCTTCAAAGGGTTTGGATGATGTAATTGGTTCTTGGGTTGGCACGGGAAAAAATCTTCCCGTTACCAGCGATCAACTGCAGAATGTTTTAGGAAAAGATACAATTGGTAATCTCGCGTCAAAACTTGGAATGGACAGTGGTGCATTGACTTCACAGCTTTCAAAACTGCTGCCGGACGTTGTTGATAAGCTAACCCCGGATGGTAAAGTTCCCGAAGGTGATATTATGGGTAAAGGAATTGATTTACTAGGCGGATTGTTTGGGAACAAATAATTATAAACGAGAATTTTGTTGCGCTTTTTATCATAATATTCAATCAAATAATGAGTGAAAAATGAAATCAATGTTTCTGACTTATCTTCTTGTGATTTTTATATCTTCAATTTCATTCTCACAATCTCTGAGAGAAAATCTTGATTATGTAAACGATCAGTTAAGCAAATACAATTCTCATAAAATTGTTTTCAACATAGATACCGAACACAAAGCACTGGTTATTTATGATGATATCTCGACTCTTGTATGTTACTTTGAAGATGTTGATTTTGACTATGCAGAAGATGACAGTGCCGCTATCGAAATATATTGTTCAGAAGAAGATGAATGTATAGATCAGAAAAAATTAAGTGAAGAAGAATATTCTGTCCTGGAAAAATATACAATAGAGCTCGATGGAGCTAACTTAAACCGAGTACTGGAAAAGCTCGACAAGATAAAAGAGCTTGTACTAGAAGAAGATTAAAGCAAGTTAACCGAATTAATTTCAATTTACATTTAACTATCGTTCATAATCTTTTTCATGGCTTGTATATTAGTTGTCAGTATAAAATTAAATCTGTTAAAAAGAACCTTCTTTACGAAAAACTGATGAAAATATTTTCAATCACAAATTGACTTTAAAAAATTAGTTAAGTAATATCATTCTAAATATTTTAAACTAATAGAAAGTGGATATATGAAGGATCTTTTTTTTACCATTTTTGTTCTCATTTTTGTTTCCTCAGCTATTGTCCAATCTCAAACTGCACGCGATGGAACATACTGGGAAGAATTATCTTATAATGAAAAAATCGCCTATGCTACGGCATTTTGGAATGGAGTTGATTGGGCAGACAGAGTGCTTGGAGATGCTTTAAAAAATTCAGAACTGGATGATTCTGATTATAATGATAAAGTCTTAAGTACTTTTAGGTCCTATTCAAATATTGGTTCTACGACTATCGGCAATATAGTTTCAAGGATAGATGATTTCTATAGTGATCAGCTCAATAAATATGTTAAGTTGATTAATGCAATGGATATCATTGTGTTGAATATCCAGGGGATTCCTATGGATAATCCTTCAATACAATCCATCTTATCCTCTTACAGACAACGATAATCTGTTTCTAAATCCGATTTTAATGCCCGTTTTTTTAACGGGCTTTTCATATTGCCACAGCTATATAAATATTGATGAAATCTTTTTGTCGTGCTGATATTCTTCACTTAATTTTTCTGCGATATTTTTTCTACGTATTAATTTTATAACCTCAATTACAAAGAGTTTTTTAATGAAATTCGTTCCGTCTTACAAAAATATTTCTTCTGAAAATTTTTCTTATAGACTTGTTCGTGCAGACGAAATTATAAAAAAGTGTACGAGTTGTCCGCGTAATTGTCTTGTTGATCGAACTAACGATGAGCTCGGGACTTGCCAAAGCAGAGATTTACCAATTGTTTCATCGTACACACCACACTTCGGCGAAGAACCTGTTTTATCAGGAACGAATGGTGCGGGAAATATTTTCTTTGGTAATTGCAACCTTCGTTGCGACTATTGCCAGAATTTTGTCATCAGTCAGAATCCAAAAACTGAAATTAGAAACGAAGTGTCACATGAACGACTTGCTGAAATTATGCTTGAGCTGCAAACTTTGGGCTGCCACAACATCGGATTGGTATCGCCAACTCATTTTGCCGTTCCAATTCTCAAGTCAATTAAACTTGCAATCGATAAAGGTTTAACACTTCCGATAATTTATAATACAAACGGATATGACTCGGTGGAGATACTAAAGCTTTACAAAGATGTCGTAGATATTTATCTGCCCGATTTCAAATATGGTAATAATGACTACGGAAGACGTTATTCAAAAGTGCCTGATTATTTTGACAAGGTTAGTCAGGCAATTACAGAAATGTACGAACAGGTTGGCAGTGCGCTTATTTATGAAAACGGAGTTGTTGTGAGAGGATTAATTATTCGTCACCTTGTTCTTCCGAATGGCCTAGCCGATTCAGAAGAAGTTTTTAAGTTCATCGCTGAACTGGATTCTAAAATTCATATTTCATTGATGGCTCAATATTTCCCAACTAATCGTGCAGAAAAAAACATTCTTTTAAATCGGGCGGTGAGAAATTCTGAGTTTGACCGTGTTGCAGATCTGCTTGATAAGTACGAATTAGAAAATGGCTGGATTCAGGAGATGGAAAGTCAGGATTTCTATCGTCCTAATTTCGATCAAGACAGAGAAGATCCTTTCGGAAATAAAAAGTTGTTTGATGTGTCTGACCTCAAACCATAAAAAAATTTTCCGGATTAAATATACTCGACGATCAGCCCTTCATGTGTAAGGGTGAGAGACTCGATTATAACTTCACTTGAATGAGCATTCAGTGCAGAGTATTCAAGCTTCGAGGGAAAAGCATTTCTAAGTTTCCAAATTACTATCGGCTCATGCCGTTCATTCAGAAGAGAAATTACAACATCGCGCCTTTCAACCTGGTTAAAATTTGCCGTATTAATCCATCTATAAAAATCCGCATCGTTTCTAATTATTCCTCGTTTCAGCACCACATCTGAAAATTTTTTTAATCCCGGCATTTTTCTAACAGAACTTTCCGGTGATGAGCCTTCGCGATAATCAACTACATCAAGCTCGATTGAAAGTCCGCTGACTTCCATAAACCCGATGTTGTTTCCTCCCCATTCTACTTTAAAATGATTTTTTGCGTGTGGATAATTCATAAATAATCTCCTTAAAAATTTAAATGGTAAACAACCTTTCGATGATGAACTCATACTTATGGTCAGTATTTCTTCGGTGCAAAAAACTTATTGTATAAAAGTAATCCTATAATCGTAACAAACCCTATCATAGAAAAAATAATCCACAATGTTCTTGGCTGATTTAGTTTATCAACGAAATGAACGTAAAGATTTGCGCCAAGAATTCCGCCTATAAAACTTCCCAGCACACCATATAAAAACGCATAACCCAGATAAAGTGCTTTCTTGTCTTCAGGAGCAATTAATCCAACATAGCTTATGTATTTTGGATGTGCTGTCATTTCGCCAATAGAAAAAATTATTATCCCCAGCATAAAAACCCAGATACTTGTATCAATAGCAAGAATTGCCATCCCGATTGTACCCATTGCAATGCCTGTAATCATTGTAGGAAGTGCCTTTGTGTTCTTCACAATATTTGAAACTAAAATCTGAAGTAAGATTATTGTCCCGGCATTTATTACGGTTACGTGTTCAACATCAAACTTCCAGTTGAGATTTATTCCAACTGAAGAAAAAATACCATTGATGAAATTATTCAGTGCCTTTGCATCTACGTATTTCTGTACATACCAGAGAACGGAATCAAACTGCTGAAAGTAAAGAATCCAGAAGCCGGAGTAAATAATAATCAAACCGATGAAGCGGACATCGGACAAAACCATTACTGCTCCTTTCAAAACTTCTAAAATAGTTTTTGTGTTTTCTGGTTTTTTTGGTTCTTTATAAACGAGAAGTGTTGGTATTAACATTGCCGTTGTTGCAATTGCAGAAGCAACCATTACATATTGCCAACCGAAAGTATTTTTTATGTATGGAACAAGAATCAGCGGGAATAAAAATGCACCGAGGTTAATTGACCAATAAAATATTCCAAAACCAAGCGTGCTGTTACTTTCATTCGTTTCTCTTGCAATAGTTCCTGATATCATCGGCTTAAATGCGCCGGCACCAACAGCCATAATTATCAAGCTTGCAAACACCATTGCATATTCTGTTGTCTGGCTTGTAAGAAAATATCCAATTCCTAAAAAGATAAACGCAAAGATCAAAGTTTTTCTGTAACCAAATCTTTCCCCTATCGCACCAGACAGTATTGGAAGAATATAAAGCAACGGCTGAATCGTGCTTTTTATAACTCCAACACTTTCTTTTGAAAAGCTAAGCTGGTCAGTCATGTAAACAGACAGGATACTCATCATTCCATAGTATGAGCCTCGTTCAAAAAATTCCATCAGGATAACTATCCAATAGTTTTTAGAGAAGGAAGAAATGCCTGGCTTTTTATCGGGAGAGTTTTCTGACATACGGATGATCCCTGTTCTAATTGGAATTTTTTTAAGAGCAAAGTTATGCGAGGAAAGCGATTTTGCCAAAAAGATTTTTGATTATTCGTTCACGTTCGGACATTGCAATGAATTACGCTGATTATGAAACGCCAGTCTTAAAAAATGATACTGTCCCGCTACCGTGGGTGATTTGGCAAGAGCTAATAATTCAAAATCGGGCTCAGCCATCTTTCAATTTCTTCAACACTCATTCCTTTTCGACGATGATAGTCAAGCACCTGGTCTTTGCTGATTTTTCCCACCGTAAAATATTTCGATTCCGGATGAGAGAAATACACTCCGCAAACACTTGCGGCAGGATACATCATTTGACTTTCCGTCAATTTTATTCCTGAATTTTGTTCTGCATTTAGAAGCGAAAATATAATGGGCTTTTCTGTATGGTCCGGTTGTGCTGGATAACCTGGCGCCGGGCGGATACCAAAATATTTTTCTTTAATCAGATCATCATTTGAAAAGTTCTCATCTGAAGCGTATCCCCAATATTCTTTTCTGACAAGTTCGTGAAGATGTTCAGCAAATGCTTCGGCGAGCCTGTCAGCAATTACTTTTATCATAATACTATTGTAATCATCGTGTTCGTTATCAAATTTTTCAATCAACTTTTCAATTCCTGTCCCGGCAGTAACTGCAAACATTCCTATGTAATCTTTAACATTGGTTTCTTTGGGTGCGATGAAATCTGCAAGGGCAATGTTTGGTTCATTCGCCGACTTTTGCATTTGTTGTCTTATCGTGTGAAGAACTCTTTTAACTCCGCTTCGTGTTTCATCAGAATAAACTTCAATGTCATCAACACCCACTGAATTTGCCGGGAACAAACCAACTATTCCATTTGCCGTAAGAAGTTTTTCATTAATTACTTTTTCAAGCAATTTGTTAGCATCGTCAAATAATTTTTTGGCTTCGCTTCCAACCGATTCACTTTCAAAGATAGAAGGATATTTCCCTTTCAGTTCCCATGTCATGAAAAATGGTGTCCAATCTATATAATTTTTCAGGATTGAAAGATCATAATTCTTAAGAACTGTTAATCCTGATTTGTTCGGTTTTTTTATTTTTGTTTTTAACCAATCTATTTTAAGCCGGTTGTTTCGTGCTTCTTCTAAGGAGATAAAACTTTTGTCTGATTTTTTCTTTTCATAATCTTCTTTTAGTTGAGTGTATTCTTTTTTAAATGCCTGGATATATTTGTCCTTTACGCCGGCATCTTTATTCAGAAGGTTCGATACAACAGGAACGCTGCGTGAAGCATCAAGAACATGAATGACAGGTCCGCTATACTTAGGTGCAATTTTAACTGCAGTGTGTACGCGCGATGTAGTTGCGCCACCGATAAGCAGAGGGAGATTCATTCCTCTTCTTTCCATTTCATTTGCTACATGAACCATTTCATCAAGCGATGGTGTGATTAGTCCGCTAACTCCTATTACATCTACTTTTTCATCGATAGCGGTCTGAAGAATTTTTTCGGTGTGAACCATAACTCCAAGATCAATAACTTCATAATTATTACAACCAAGCACAACTCCAACTATGTTTTTACCAATGTCGTGAACATCTCCTTTAACTGTTGCCATCAGTACACGACCCCGTTTTCGAGGATTAGAATTTTTAGTCTTCTCTGCTTCAATATATGGAATGAGATATGCAACCGCTTTCTTCATCACTCTTGCACTTTTCACAACTTGCGGTAAAAACATTTTTCCTGAGCCAAACAGATCGCCAACCACATTCATACCTGCCATTAAAGGACCTTCAATTACCTCAATAGGTTGAGAATATTTTTGTCGGGCTTCTTCAACATCTTCGTCAATGTAATCAACATTTCCTTTTATCAGAGCATGTTTCAGTCTTTCATCAATGGGAAGCTTTCGCCACTCATCTTTTTTTTCTTCTCCATCAATTGAGGAACGATCTTTTTTCTTTATCGTTTCGGCAAATTCAATCAGTCTTTCGGTTGCATCCGGTTTTCTGTTAAAAATTACGTCTTCGACTTTTTCGAGAAGTTCTTTAGGTATTTCCTCATAGACTTCAAGCTGACCAGCATTAACAATCCCCATATCCATCCCTGCTTTTATTGCGTGATACAGAAATGCAGAATGCATGGCTTCGCGAACAACATCATTACCACGAAAAGAAAAAGAAAGATTGCTTACGCCGCCGCTAACTTTTGCATAAGGAAGATTTTGTTTTATCCATCTTGCTGCTTCGATGTAATCAACAGCATAGTTATTATGTTCTTCTATTCCGGTTGCAATTGCAAGAATATTTGGATCAAATATTATGTCCTGCGGGGGAAAGCCAATTTCATCTTTTAAGATTTTGTAAACACGATTGCAAACTTCGATTCTTCGTTCAAAAGTATCCGCCTGACCTTTTTCATCGAAAGCCATAACGATAACCGCCGCACCATAATTTAAAATTTTTCTCGCCTGTTCTTTGAAAACATTTTCGCCCTCTTTCAGTGAAATTGAGTTAACAATGCCTTTTCCCTGAAGACATTTTAATCCGGTTTCAATCACTGTCCACTTAGATGAATCAAGCATTATCGGTAGTTTTGCTATCTCTGGTTCCGCTTCAAGAAGATTAAGAAACTTTATCATTGATACTTCTGAGTCGAGCATCGCTTCGTCCATATTAATATCGAGAACCTGTGCGCCGCCTTCAACCTGATCGCGGGCAACAGAAAGTGCTTCATCAAATTTATTTTCTTTGATAAGGCGTGCAAATTTTTTTGAACCGGTTACGTTTGTTCTCTCACCTATGTTCATAAAATTGGAATCGGGACGAAGAACAACGGGTTCAAGTCCGCTCAATCGTAAATATGGTTCCAGCTTTTTTGGAATTCCGGGTTTATAATTTCCCACAATGCTGGCAATTTCTTTTATATGATCCGGGGTTGTTCCGCAGCAGCCTCCGACTATATTTACAAATCCGCTTTTTAAAAAATCTTCAAGAACCGCTACCATTATTTTTGGTGTTTCATCGTAACCACCCATTTCATTTGGCAAGCCTGCATTAGGATAAACCGATAAGAATTTATCAGACACATTATGAAGATCCTGCACAAAGGGTCGAATCTGTTTAGCACCAAGCGCACAATTTAAACCAACACTTACAAGATTTTTTGCATGAGAAACAGAAATATAAAAGGCTTCTACTGTTTGACCCGACAATGTTCTTCCGCTCTGATCAACAATAGTTCCGGAAATCATAACCGGAATATCAAGTGATCGTTCACTTATTAATTTTTCAACACCAAATATTGCTGCTTTAGCATTGAGAGTATCGAATATGGTTTCAATTAATAAAATATCAGCGCCGCCATCAACCAATCCACGGGCGGCATCATAGTACGCAATTTCAACCTGATCAAAAGTAACAGCACGAAATCCGGGATCGTTAACATTCGGTGAAAGCGAAAGTGTTTTGTTGGTCGGTCCAAGGGCTCCGGCAACAAAATGATATTTTGTTTTGTCTTTTCTATCAAACTCTTCCGCAACTTCTTTTGCAATTTTTGCAGATTGAAAATTTATTTCATACGCTATTTCCTGCAGGTTATAATCAGACTGTGAAATTGTATTGGCATTAAAAGTATTTGTTTCGATTATGTCGGCACCGGCGTCAAAGTATGCGCGATGAATCCCTTTTATAATTTCCGGCTGAGTGATAGAAAGAAGATCGTTGTTGCCTTTAAGATCGTGCGGATGATTTTTGAATCTTGCGCCCCGGAAATCTTTTTCTGTTAATTTATGACGTTGTATCATCGTTCCCATTGCGCCATCTATAACGAGAATTTTTTCTTGTAATAACTTTTTGAATGCTTTGACTGTTAGTTTCATTTTTTATTATGCCGAACTTGTTTCGGCATCTCTTTTTATATGGTAAATTTCCAATATGATCAAGATCCTGAAACAAGTTCAGGATAAGATTTAAAACAAAAAACCTCTTCGGATAAAATGAAGAGGTATAAAAATATTCTTCATCTCATCTTTCCCGGCAATTGCCGGGCAGGATTTAGCACCTGACATCCTGCAATTACCGGATCGGTTGCTACGGCATCAGCGGGCCTGTTCCCTACGCCGTTCTTGATAAGAATTATATTTTATCAGGCTTCGCCTGACGAGCTTTGTGCTCATAAGAACAATTAAAAGTGGTTCAAATATATAAATAATAGTAGTATTGTCAATGGAGTAAACAATATCTCCATGTTTTTCCTGTGAAGATTTTTTAAAACACCTGTAAATATGGCTAAATTATGTTATTCAAAAATTCAGGATATTAATAAATGATAGTAGTTACTGGTGGTGCGGGATTTATCGGAAGCGCAATAGTTTGGAAACTTAACCAGCTCGGTGAAAATAGAATTAGAATAGTGGATGAGTTGGGTAAAGACGATAAATGGAAAAATCTTGTCTCGTTAAAGTTTGATGATTTTATTCATAAGGATGAATTTATCTCTATGATCATTGAGCGGGATTTTTCGTTTGAAATTTCTGCTGTTATCCATATGGGTGCAAACTCTTCAACAACAGAAATAGATGCCGATCATCTTTTCTCAAATAACTATCTCTACACACAAGAACTTGCAAAATATTGTCTCGAAAAAAATATTAGATTTATATATGCGTCATCAGCAGCTACTTATGGAGATGGATCGCTAGGATTTGCTGATGATGAAAATAATCTTGAAACTCTTCGTCCGTTAAATATGTATGGTTACTCAAAACAACTTTTTGATTTGTGGGCAAAGAAGACCGGGGCGTTGGATAAGATCGTCGGTTTGAAATATTTTAATGTTTACGGTCCAAATGAATATCACAAAGGAGATATGCGCTCGGTTGTACACAAAGCTTTTGAACAGATTCGCGATACAGGAAAAGTTAAGCTTTTCAAATCAATGAATCCGGCATACAAGGACGGAGAACAGTTGCGGGATTTTATTTATATAAAAGATGCTGTTGATATGACTTTGTACTTTCTTGATAAACCAAAAGTTAATGGCTTATTCAATCTTGGGACAGGAAAATCAAGAACATGGAATGATCTCGTGATGTCCATCTTCAAAGCGCAAAGTAAACCCGTTAAAATCGATTATGTTGATTTACCAGAACACTTGCGTGAAAAATATCAGTACTTCACCGAGGCAAATATGAATAAAATTAAAGAAGCCGGTTACACTGCCCCGATCCGCAGTCTGGAGGAAGGTGTTACTGATTATGTGAAAAACCATTTACTTGGGAAACCGTATCTTGGAGATTAACTTTTACCGATAAGAATCTTCATCATCCTCTTCGTCGAACAGATCATCTTCATCGTCCGGAAATTCGTCTTCTGTTAAATCATCTTCGGAAGGTTCTGCATCAAAAGGATTTTCGTCTTCGTCTTCTTCTTCTTCATAATAATCGTCCTCTTCATCGTCAAAATCATCGTCCTCGTCTTCGTCTTTCTTTTTACGCTTTGCTGCATTAAGAGTATATGGGTCATCATCGAGACTAAGTTGCAGATTTACAAATTCGTTCTCAAGAGTTTCTTCTAATAATACTTTTTCATTCGGCGCCATCTGGCTTTTCTCCCGCATTAAAATTATTTGTTCAAGTTGTTTTCAAATTTACAATTTAATATTTGCAATATTGTTTTTATTTGCAAATGATTTTTTTGTTACGAGCTAAAATAAAATTTCTATTTAAATCTGCAAATGCTTTTTTCATTCAAAGCATTATTTTGGGACAGCAAAAATATTTAATTTGGTGGAATATGAAACTTGCAACCCTCTGCTATCTGTTAGACAAAAAAAACAATTCAACTCTGATGATTTTTCGCAATAAAAAGAAAAATGATTACCACGAAGGAAAGTGGAATGGGCTCGGTGGAAAGTTTGAACACGGTGAATCACCCGAAGAATGTGCAATCAGAGAAATTGAAGAAGAATGTGGATTAAAAGTCAATTCATTAAAGATGAAAGGATTTATTAGTTTTCCTTTGTTTGATGGAAAAGATGATTGGTACGTTTTCCTTTTTATCGCAGAAGATTTTACCGGAAAACTGATAGATTCTCCGGAAGGAAAACTGGAATGGATTCCGAATGAAAGGCTAACCGAAATTAATCTTTGGGATGGTGATAAAATTTTTATTCCGTGGTTGTTTGAAGAAAAGTTTTTTAGTGCAAAGTTTAATTATAAAGACGGGAAGTTTGTTGATTATTCTGTTTCATTTTATTGACGATTCATCGCCTTAAATCCCTGTCTCTATCACATTGGTCGATTGCGAAAGAATAAAAACGTAAATCAGAGAAAATAATTAATAAGATAACCCCATAGTACCGCGACAGCAAGACATATCAATAAAATTTTGAGCGCAACATTAAATTTTCCATCTTTAAATAATACAATTGGTCCAAAACCGGCACCTGTGCTGAGTCCGGCAATGGTTGCGCCGATAGATAATCCTGTGTGCAAAAATGCTTCTGTTATTGCAATTGATGCCGCACAATTTGGAATCAATCCGAAAATTGCTGTAATGAGAATCTGAAGGTTCTGATGTTTCTGCATCGATTTAATAAACTGTTCTGTGTCAATAAAACTCAGACTGAACGATATGCCAACCGTTATTATCAAAACCCAAAAATATATTCGCATTGTCCGCTTTAATGCATGAAATGTTATTTCCTTATAAATCGTCTTTTCCAGTTCGTTTTTAATTTCTACTGCATGAGAAGATTTAACTTCTGGTAATGGCCCGTCATATAATCTGCTGCCAAAAATAAAATCTACCGCATACCCTGATACACATCCGATTAATAACTTTAGTCCTATTATATATAAAATCATTTCCGATTGATCAAGGTGGGCCAATAATACCGGGATTGCTTCATCAGATGTAGCCAGGTACGTTGCAACAAGAGTTCCAAGCGTAACTCTTTTTGAAAGGAATAGTGTGGTTACAAATACTGACATTCCACATTGCGGAATAATTCCAAGTAATGTGCCGGCAATTGGACCAAGAGGGCCGGATATTTTAAGCTTTGAAATTACATCGAGTTGTTTTGAGTGTGAGAAATATTCAAGAAAGAAATACAGAATAAATAGAACCGGTATCATCAGATACGTGTCTGCAAGAGAGTCTATCAGAATTACAATTAAATCAGAATGGTTGTGATGGTGCATTAAGCCGGTACCATTTAATTATTTTCCAGAAGAAATTCCTTTATGGCTTTGCCAACTTCCGAAGGTTTTTCAATAGGTGTCATGTGACCAGCTTCTTTAATGAGTGCGAATTTTGCGTTGGGAATTTTATCTGACATTGATTTCATCACAGAGGGTGGCGAGAGTTTGTCTTCGCTTCCACAAATAATAAGCGCTGGTAATTTTATATTTTTTAAGTTTTCGGTTGTGTCTGTTCTTCCTGCCATTGCAAGCAAACAGCCTTTTACTCCGTTAGGACTATTTTTTTTAGAACGGTCAACGACCTTTCTATATTCTGCGTTGTTCTCTCTTACAAACTTTTCGCCAAAGCAATTCAAAACAAAAGTTTCTACAAACTCACCAAACATACCTGAGTTTATTTGTTTTATTGCGGAGGCTCTTTTTAATTTTCCCTCATTATTGTCTGCTTCAGATTTGGTGTCGCATAAAATCAACGCTGAAAATTTGTTCTGAATTCTTTCCATAGCTCTCAATGAAATATAACCTCCCATTGAGAGCCCGCAAAGAACCGGTTTGTAAAGTTTCAATTCATCAACTATTCTTTCCAGGTCGTCAACAAAAGACTCCATTGTAAATTGTCCATCGTTAGCAGGTGATTCACCGAGACCTCTAATATCATAGGAGACACAAAAATAATCTTTTTTTAATTCTTCAATTTGCGGTTGCCACATCTGATGATCATAAGGAAACCCATGAACAAAAATTATTGATTTTAAATTCTCCTCCCCTGATATAAAAACAGCAAGATCGTTAATGATTTTTTTCATGATCACACCAAAAAAAGTTGATAATACAGAATGAAATTTAATTCAATATATCTTATTATTCATATCGTAAAAAATTACTTTTATCTTAAAATTTTTCTTTCAGAATAAATGAAAGTGACTAAATGAAAATTGCTTTTGCTACAACAGAATGTGTTCCGTATGCAAAGACCGGTGGCTTGGCGGACGTTGCTGGTTCGCTGCCAGCGGAGCTTGTTAAGCTTGGATGTGATGTAAAGATATTCATTCCGAAATATTCACTTATTGATGAGAACAGACACGGATTAAAATATAACTGGGATATTGGCGAAATGCCGATTCGGATAAATAGTATTATCAGGTCCGTACATATTCATCAGAGCAAATTACCTGGAACCGAAATTGATGTTTATTTTGTTGATTGTCCACATTACTTCTACAGGCACATCATTTACACAAATGATCCGGACGAAGACGAAAGGTTTATTCTCTTCTCAAAGGCTGTAATTGAAACTCTTCAGCGTATTCAGTGGGCGCCGGATGTAATTCACTGCAATGATTGGCAAACAGGTTTGCTGCCGTTATTTATCAAAGATAATTATAGCTGGGATAAATTTTTTGATCACACTGCTTCTCTTCTTACAATTCACAATATTGGTTACCAGGGATTGTTTTCTAAATCAGTTTTGTTCAGCGCAGAGATCAGGGAAAGATTGTTTTATTCGGGCAGTCCAATTGAACAGAACGGCGGAGTGTCGTTTTTAAAAACCGGAATTTCATTTGCCGATATTTTAAATACTGTAAGCAATACTTATTCTCATGAAATTTTATCTCCCGAGTATGGTGCGGGGTTAGAAACTACGTTGCAAAAGCGAAAAGAAGATTTATACGGAATACTTAATGGTGTTGATTATAACATCTGGAATCCGGAAACCGATAAACATATTCCATATCACTATTCTATTAATGATCTTGGAGGAAAATATCTCAATAAAAAATACCTGCTCAATCACTTTGGAATTAAGCCTGATGTTAATATTCCTCTGATAGGAATTGTTTCAAGAATGGTGCTTCAAAAAGGGTTCGATATTTTTTCTGATGCAATTAATGATTTGATGAATCTTGAAGCGCAATGGATAATTCTCGGAAGCGGCGAGGATAAGTTTGAAGAACTTTTCAGATGGCTTTCAAATCAATTTCCCGGAAAGGTTGGCGCTTATGTAGGTTATAATAACGAACTTTCACATCTGATAGAAGCCGGGGCTGATATGTTTCTGATGCCTTCAAGATATGAACCTTGCGGGCTAAATCAAATTTATAGTCTTAAGTACGGTACCGTTCCAATTGTTAGAAAAACCGGCGGGCTTGCCGACACGGTGAAAGATTGGGACGAACAAAATCATTTTGGCTTTAAAGATGGTAACGGATTTTCTTTTTACGATTATTCCGGCTTTGCATTATTTAAATCTGTCGAGCGTGCTGTTAATACTTTTAAACATCGAAATACATGGAAGAAAATTCAAACAAATGGTATGAAACTGGATTTCAGTTGGACGCGCTCTGCGGAAAAGTATCTTGAGCTCTACAAGCTTGCAAAAAGTAAGCGAAGTTAAAAGTTAATTGCATGACCTATAGAAAAATAAAACATGATGTCTCCCCACACAAAGGAATCTTTGGTTAGTCCCTGACTAATTATAAAACTTCTGCCCATAGCAAAATCTGCTGGCCCGATTGGTGTATCAAATGAAATTGCTCCGCCAATTCCATGTCTTAAATCTTTGAATCTTATTTGTTCCTGTACGTCCCAGGTTGAACCAAGATCGTATCTAAACCAGGTATATGTATCAAAGAAAATTTTGAAAGGAAGCTTATACTGATACATAACTGAAGTTAAAAATATCTGTCTGCCTCTGAACTCGTTTTGGTTGGCTCCAAAAAAAGAATATAGTCCACCAAGCATAAACTGCTCGCTGATGGGAAGAGTTTTGTCTCCAAAACCAATCTGTATTTTTGGTGAAAGGACATGTTGATCAGATAACTTAATATAGTATTTCAATTCAGAATTGAATAATAGATAACTTTCATCGCCGCCTAAAAAACTTTGAGCTGTTTCGTAAAATCCATTAAAGTACAACCCATCTTCTGGATAAGGATATTTATTTTGGTTATCAACGATGGCTTCTATTTTAAGGCTTACTATTTTAGTTTGATATGGGCTTATGGTATTGCCCTCTTTGTTTTTGACTTCATCAATTTGGTATTTGCCTGTAAAAATAAGCTTGCCAAATTTTTCAAGCTGTGAGCCGATAGAAAGAGATCCACCATAAAATATTTGTCTGTATTTTCCTTTGTAATCGCTTGAAAAAGTATTTCCTGTCTCTGAAAATTTATGAGAGTAAACATCTATATCACTAAATTTATAATATGCATTTAGTTTATAAGTAAAATAAGTATCAAGGATTCTGTATGATATGTGTTCGAGAATATAGGCTCTGTTGCTTGTGCCTCCGAAAAGAAAAAGTCCGAGTTCTGTACCTGTGTGAAAAAGATTGACATCTCTTATATCAACACCAAGTTGTGCGTTGTAAGCATTGTCAACCAAAAAACCTATCTTCAACAAGCTGGAAATTTTCTCTTTAACATCCAGATTAAGAACTGTTTCAGAATTATTTTTTTCTACCGTTAAATTAATGTCGTCAAACAAACCCGTTGCTCTGAGCTTAGTCAGACCTTTCTCGAGTTCAGAATAAACAAGATAATCGCCTTCCTTTATATTAAACTCCCGGTTAATAACCGTTTTGCTTGTTTCGCTGCCTATTTTCACTTTGGAAATAATCCCACCATCAAACTCAAGAATGAGTCTCCCGGAAGTTGTGTCGAAGTTATAGCTCCTCAATTCAAACAGGATGTATCCTTTTCTTTTAAAATCAACAATCAGCTTTCTTACGACATTATAAATAATTTTCCCCGAATATGGTTTCCCGCGGAGAGTATTAATCAGGTAAGATGCTCCTGCTGAATCAACAATTCCATTTGAAACAATTTCAATTTCATTAATTAAAGAATTAACTGAATATTGAAATATTATTTGATTTGTGTTTTCGTTTTCTTCAATTCTAACCGACATCGAATCAAAATATCCTGTTTTGTAAAGCTCCGTCATGTCTTTGAAAATTTCAAAGCTCGAGACGGAATCCATCATAGAATATTTGTCTAAATATTTTTTTTCATATTCTCCGGGATTTAACGGAAGAAGCGGTTTTTTTATCCAGAACAAATCCATTGCTGTATTCGAAATCATCATTGAGTCAATTTGCTGCTTTATAGCGGGTGTAAGTTTTTTTGTATATGAATAGCTCTTTGCAATTAGTGAGTCAATGTTGGTAAAATCAGTTGCTGTCTCGTTATCAATATCGGGCTTAATAATAAAATCGGCGTTCGAGAGTTCCGCTTGTTCAAGCCTTTTCATTGGAATGCTTACTGTTTGATCAGCAATGTTCCAGGGAACTTCCAAATCGTTCTGGTCTCTCAGGTCGCTTGTTGTGTTTACAGCTATTACATAGTCTGCGCCTAAATTCAGCACGATGTTAACCGGAATGTTAGCTACTAACCCACCATCGACAAGTGTCATTGAATCGATAACTACAGGTGCGAGAAGAAACGATACACTTGAACTTGCCCTCATTGCCCTCGCCAGAGATCCATCAGAAAGAATAACCGGTTCTCCATCGATCAGGTTTGTACATACTGCTCTGTACTTTATCAGTAAATCATCGAAACTATTTACAGGAATCACCGGCGCAGATAAACATAACAATGTAAGATAGTTAGAAAGCCGAAGTCCTTCATTAAATGATGTTGGTAGAACCGGACTAAATCCATCAAGTCTCAAAGTAAAAAGAGATCTGTCTTCATTTATCTTTTGATCTATAAAGAGTTCTCTTCTTTCCGAAGGATTGTTAAATGACAGCAATTGGTCCCAATCCGTATTCATCACTATAGAATCCATTTCCTCGAGAGAATAGCCGGAAGCGTATGCGCCGCCAATAATACTTCCGATACTTGTTCCTGCTAAAAGGGATATATCTATCCCCGCTTCATCAAGCGCTTTGAGAATTCCTATTTGAGCAAGACCGCGAGCACCGCCGCCGCTCATCGCAATTCCTATTTCCGGGTATGATGATGGGATTTTTTGGGAAAGTCCATACGGAAGCTTTTTAATTTTAGTATGAAGCGAAATAATTTTTACTTCCTGTGCGTTCAGGTTAGTAAGAAGCAGTAAGAAAACGACAGAAAATATTTTCTTAAAAATATTCACGATTCAAAGTTATGAAAAGGATTTTAAAGACGAGGTAACTTTTGGAGCGCCCTTATGTTTCTTTTACTTTCTGTTCCTTTGCTGTTGCTTTGATTGTTGTTCAGCCGCTTCCGTTAGTCTCTGCATAAAACCTTTCTTTCTCTTAGAAGGATCTACCGGAACTAATTCAACATTATCTTTCTTCTGATTTATGTAGTATTGCTGAGCAATCGAAAAAAGATTGAACATAAAATAGTATAGATTTAATCCTGAAGGAAACGTCATGAACAAAATGGTTAACATGACCGGCATCATGTAAACAAGTGCCTGTTGTTTTGGATCCTTAATAGACATCTTTTGCTGAACAAAGGTTGTAATTCCCATTAGCAATGCAAGTCCACTAATCTCCCGAACTCCAAAAAGAGGAAGTTTAAAACCAAGATCGAAAATAACATCGGGAACCGAGAGATCGTTTATCCAAAAAATAAATGGCTGCTGGCGTAATTCAATCGCTGCCTGGAACAATCCCCACAATGCAATAAAAATTGGCATTTGCAAAAGTATCGGCAGGCAACCTCCGGCGGGATTTACTCCATATGTTGAATATAATTTCATGGTTTCTTTATTTATTGCCTGTGGGTCGTCTTTAAATTTCTCTTTAAGTTCGGTTATCTTCGGCTGCAGTAGCTGCATTTTTTTCATCGATTGAAAACTTTTTCTTGTCAGCGGGTAAACGATAATCTTGATTATTAAAGAGAATACAATTATTACAAACCCATAATTTGGAATGAAGTCATTTAAAAACTTGAACAACGGAAGTAAAAGATATTCTGCTATTGGTCTTACTATGAACTTAAGTCCAAAAAATGTTCCGAAGTCAACAAGTGCTGTAAGATTTGTGTTTATTTCTTTCAGCAGGTCATAATCAACAGGACCGACATATATACTAACCGATCTTTTCTCAAGCTTGTTTCCACTAAAAGGCATAACGAGGTGTACATTATAAATTTCTCTAAGTCCTAAACTTTTTGTTGGAAATGTTTGCCCTTCTATATAGGCTCCCTCTACCTGACTGGGGTCAGATGGAATCATAATCGCAGTAAAATACTTATTTCTCACCGCCAACCAGTCAACCTTGCCATTAAAGTCCTTTGTTATTTTTTCGCCATCGCCGGGTGCATCTACCACAACTTTTTCGTCACCATAATAAACATCTGCACTTGAAAACCCCGCCTCGTTTACGCTGTTCCTTTCCACAGATCTTAATCCGGATTCCCAGGATATATCATAAACATTATCAGTAATTATCCCATTAAAATCTTCAAAGGTTATTTCGCTTCCTATTAAATAACTACCAGCATTAAATATGTATTTTTTTTCAATCGCGCCAGAAGTATTTAATTCCATCCTGAAATTAATTATCAGAGAGTCGTTTCCGCTGACCGTAAGTTTGCTTTGAGACGTGGTCTTAAAATTTAGTGTTGACGTATTTATAGCTTTTCCTTCGGTGCTGACAAACGATATGTTATATGCATTCTCTAAAGAATAGTTTATCAACTGTACCGACTTCTTGTAAAAGTTATTACTATTATCTTCGGTTGAATACCAATTATTAAATTTCTTTAGATATATCTTATGAAAATTGGCGCCCCTCGTTGATATTTCATAAATAGCAAGATCTGTTTCTACTGTAATTATGCGTCCGGTATCTGTAAATGCGTTGGAAAATCTACCAAGAGATGAATCTTCGACTGTTGTGTTCTGTTGTCGTTGCCGGGTTTTTTCTTCGGATTGTGTTTTAGGTAATTCTTCTGGTTTTTGATCTATTACTTTTGTTGTGTCGCTTGTACCCGGTGTTTGTTTCTCTTGCTCTGGAGTATTAAGGAAAAGCCAAATTATTAATATGGCTCCAATAAGTACAAATGCTATTGTTGTATTTTTATCCAAGATCCTTTGTCTCTTTTCTATCCTTTTATATAATTTATTATATAGTCAACCATGACTTTTTTCTGAAGTAATATATTTTAAAATGATACCAACATCCGGCTGAATTTCATTAAGAAATAATTTTTTTTTGTTCTTTTGGCTAATCTTGTGCGGTGAAAAAACAATGAGAAGGTTTGTTTTGTTTTTATTTAGAATTTCCGAAATGGTTTTTATCTCAAGTCTAACTGATTCTCTGATCAACCTCTTAAATCTATTCCGCCATACACTGTTACCCAGGCTTGATGCAACGGCTGTTGCGACTTTCATCACTCTTTTTTCACCTTCAACAATAAATACGTAAGAGGCTCTGACAAAACCACTTTTTAATTTTAACGATTTACCTTTGCTATAAACAAGTTCAAAATCCGTTTTTCTTTTCAGCGTTTCAAAATTCTTTCCCTTTACTTTCACAACAACATGTAATTATTATTCGTCACTAACTGTCAGTTTTTTTCTTCCTTTCGCTCTTCTTTTGGAAAGAACGACTCTCCCATTTTTTGTTTTCATTCTTTCCCTAAATCCATGTTTGTTCTTTCTTTTTGTATTACTTGGTTGATAAGTTCTTTTCATTTTGGTTCTCCATATTCATTAAAAAAGAGCCCAAAAATAACCCGATATGGTGTTATTATCAAGAAAATTATTTTTAGTGAATTTCTTTGTAAAAAAGATTTTTACAAGATGTAAAATTAATTTGTTCTGAACATATTCAATTGTTATTTTTTGAGTGAGCGGCCCGCTTTTCAAAATGTTGATAACTTGTGAATTTTCGTCGTTTGTGGAAACGTTTCACAAATGGCGCTATGCTAAATCTCAACTTTGATTTGTAAATCATGTGCATAAATTTATTACTAAAAGCTAAAACGCTTTAATTTACAAGAGTTTATCGCAAGTTGTTTGATGTTTATAAGTTGTGTGTAGAATTTCTTTAACTCGGATAAATATTAAATTATGCGGTATCAATATTATGTTTTATTAAACCAAACTCTGTGGATAAGTGTCATTGGAACAATTAGAAATTAAAGAGAAGGAAGCTATAACCAGCCATTTAAATGTCTGGAAATCATGTCTCCTTAAGATCAAGGAAAATGTTTCTATGATGACTTATAATACATGGTTTTTACCCATAAAACCGCTTGAACTTAGCGACTCTACTTTGAAGGTTCAAATTCCAAGTCAATTTTTTTGGGAGTGGATAGATGAACATTTCAACGGTCTCATTACGCGCTCCATTACGGATGTTTTAGGCAAGGAGGCAAAGCTTTCTTACATTATTGCGGAAGACATTCCGATAGTTGAAACCAAAAGCAATGGGATTCCTGCATCTCTTAGCGTGATGGCAGAAAAGCAAAAGCCAAAACATAATTTTGAGTCTAACCTCAATCTAAGATATACTTTTGATAATTTTATCAAAGGCGAAGGAAATCAGCTTGCGCGGGCTGCTGCAGGAGCTATAAGTGATAATCCTGGTGGAACATCATTCAATCCGCTTTTTTTGTACGGCGGTGTTGGTCTCGGTAAAACTCACCTCATTCAGGCAATTGGAAACCAAATTGTTAAGAACTTCCCTGAAAAAAAAGTTATATATCTTTCTTCAGATATATTTACTGTTGAGTTTGTAGAATCAATTCAGACAAATAAGGTAAATGAGTTTTCCAATTTTTACAGAAGTATGGATGTGCTTATTATAGATGACATACAGTTTTTAATTGGAAAAGAAAAAACTCAGGATCTTTTCTTCCACATCTTTAACACACTTCACCAATCCAGAAAGCAAATTATTTTATCCAGTGATAAACCGCCAAAAGATCTGAAAGGTCTTGATGAAAGATTAATCTCGAGATTTCAGTGGGGTTTGACGGCAGATATTCAACCACCGGAACTGGAAACAAGAATAGCAATCCTCAAACGAAAAGCTGAAACATACGGGATGGGTGTATCAAATGAAATATTGGAGTATATCGCATCTAACATAACTTCAAACATCCGGGAACTCGAAGGTTGTCTTATAAAACTTTTAGCCAGCGTTTCCCTTAGTTCCAAAGAAATAACATTTGAGCTTGCTAAAAAGACAGTGAAAGAAATTGCAACAGACCGAAAAACAAACACCTTGACTATTGAGACTATAACAAAAGTTGTTTGTGAACAACTTGGTGTTGCCGATAATAAAATCAGGGATAAAACAAGAAAAAAGGAAATTGTTCTTGCAAGACAAATTGCAATGTATCTTGTTAAGGAGCTTACTTTGTCTTCACTTAAAACTATTGGACTTCATTTTGGGGGGCGAGATCATTCTACTGTAATACACGCATGTAATACCATTGAAGATATGAAAAGCAAGGACGCAACTTTTAATAATATTTTGGAAGATATAAGAAACAAGGTTGAACTTGCTTCTTAATCTGTTAGCAACATGTTAGTTTCTGAGCCTTGCTTTGTTGAAAACTTTACGATATACACCATTGTATTTATATTTTGATCTTTTCAATAAATTATTAACATTATTTTTACTTCGGTCTTTCTATAAGTATTTACAAAAACAACATTTATTGTATAATTAACATACTAACACGGTAATATTTACTATTAATAAGTAATAAATTATCTATTAATATATTAATTGTGTGTTCATATCTGATAAATTGAGAAGAAACATTTTAAGATTTCTAAAGCATTTTGGTCTATTTTTTGATTTTACAAGCCAATATAATTAATAACAATCCATAGAGAAATTATGAAACATAAAGCTATTTTCATTGCTGCGGTTCTTTTATCACTCAGCTTATTAAGCTGCTCAGATGGACCGATCAATAAAATTACCTTACAAAACAAGGCTGCTGGTGATGTGTATCTGAGTTTTAGAGGCACTGAGATAAGTGTTCCAAGTGGTCAAACAGTTGAGTTACAAGATATAGACAAAGGCGAATACGAATATGAAACGGTATTTTCTATTCCTGCCGGATCAACGAGTTTTAGTTCTGAAGGTGAGCTGACAGGAACCTTGATTCTAAACGCAGGCACAAAGATTTTGATTATATACTCAAGTGTTATTAGTGAAGAAGGTGCATATACAATCTATGCAAGCGTTACCACCTCTGATGATTTAACAGAGGGCGGTCTTCCTAATCCGATTCCTTAGATCAGACAAAAATAATTATTATTCTCCTCTAAGTTTTTAACTTTCTTTTAGATTACAAGCACACTTTGGTGTGCTTGTAATTATTGTTATTACCTTCCTTTTTTAGTATTTTTCTGTGCTTTAATAGGAGAGCAATTAATGGAATTAAAAGTAAACAGTAAAATACTCGATAAGATACTTTCCAAAATTATTCCGGCCGTTCCAGCAAGAACTCCAATGCCGATATTGGAGAATTTTTTGTTTGAAATAAAAGGTGGATTGCTGGTTATTTATGCAACTGACCTTGAAATTTCTCTCAAATCGTCAATAAACGTCACTGCTACTGAGAATTTAAGCTTAGTTATACCGGCAAGATTGATTTACGACGTTATACGGTCAATGGAAGATGTTCAAATAAATTTTAGTACAAACGGAAACAACAAACTAAAATTGACAACAGAAAATGGTGTTTACAATATATCCTATTCTTCTTCAGAAGATTTTCCTGAGTTGCCAACAATATCAAAGAGCAAAGAAATAATATTGAGCGGGAAAGATTTAAAAAAAGCAATTGATCAAACGTCATTTGCTATGAGTAAAGAAGATATGCGACCAGCTATGACAGGAACGTTGCTCGAATTTACTTCGGAGGGGCTTAGGTTTGTTACAACAGACGGACACCGGCTGGTAAAATTAATATATAAAAATATTAAATCTGGTTCTGAAGAACAGTACATCGTTCCCGAAAGAGCGATTTCAGTTCTGTCTAAACTTCTTGGTGAAACCGATGTAAAAATTTATCCCGGCAAATCTCATATTTCATTTATTATTGGAGATGTTGAATTCAGCTCAAGACTTATCGCAGAAAAATATCCAGCATACAGCAGTGTCATTCCGCTAGAAAACGAAAACATATTGAAAATGAAAAGACACGAATTGCAATCTACTATAAAAAGAATGATGTTGTTTTCTTCTTCGAGCTCCAAACAGGTGAAGTTTTCAATAAGCAAAAATCTTGTTGTAGTATCTGCCGAGGATATAGATTTAGGTTCAAATGCAGTTGAAAAAATTCCCTGCGAGTATAATGGAGAGCAAATGGACATTGGGTTCAACACACAATATGTGAGCGATATTTTATCTCATGTAGAAAATGAAGAGGTAATATTTAAACTACATTCTCCAACTAAAGCCTGCATTATTGAACCAGGTAAAAAACAGGAAGGAGAAGACCTGATGTTATTATTGATGCCGGTGCGACTAAACACTTAAAATGTCTTTATCCTCTGTTAGCCTGAGAAACATTAGAAAACACACCGAAGCCCGGATAGATTTTTCTGATAAGCTGAACTATATTGTTGGTGGAAATGGTGTTGGAAAGACAACAATCCTGGAAGCAATTCATTATTTAAGCACAACAAAAAGCTGTGTAACATCCACGGACTCGGAGGCGGTAAAATTTGGAGCTCCAGGATTTTCAATTGAAGGACATTTTGCAGGAAGAACAGAAGACGAAACAAAGCTTACTTATTCTGTTAGTGATAATAAAAAACAATATTTATTGAACGGAAAACTAATTAATAGATTTTCAGAAATTATAGGAAAATTCCCTGTTGTGTTGATTTCTCCTTCTGACCATTCGATCACGCAAGGTTACTCAGCAGAAAGAAGAAAGTTTGTTGATTCTGTAATATCTCAAGCCAGCAGAACATATCTAAATCTGTTGATAGATTACAACAGAACTCTTAAACAACGCAACTTTCTCTTAAATAGAATTAGAGAAAGTAATAGAAATGATTTACAAGAGCTTAAGGCATGGAACGAGAAGTTGGTTGAGTCCGGCGTTGAAATAATTAGACACAGAGAAAATTTTGTGACAAATTTTGATTCATATATAAAAAACTCTTATTTGAGAATTCTTCATAAAAAGGAAGAACCAGCGATTCATTACTACTTTCTTGAAGGAAAAAGTTCAGAAGGCAAGGAATTAGATTTTTATGATTTACTGGAGAAACGAAGAGACGAAGAGATACGTCGGGGCACAAGTTTAGTTGGTCCGCACAAAGATGAGTTCATATTCAGTATTAATGGAATAAGTATTAAGAACTATGGCTCACAAGGACAGAACAAAACCTTTCAGGCAATATTAAGATTTGCAGAATATTTTTATTTGAAAGACAGAACAGGAAAATCACCTTTGTTTCTTCTTGATGATGTTTTTGGAGAACTGGACGCTGAACGTGCATCAGCAATAAGCTACTACTTAGAAGAAGTAGAACAAGCTTTTATAACATTAACAGATTTTGGAAATTTTTCTTTTTTGAGCATGGGAAAGGACAGCAGAATTATAAAACTATTCGACACAGGAGACATATCGTATGCGTAATAGTTTTAGAAGCTTAAAGGATGTTTTTATGAAGGAAATATCTCTTGCTGGTATGAGAGAGTTGGTAGAATCTTCGGATGTAATTGTGCAATTCTATGAAATATTTCCCAACCTGGAAAAGATAGCGGTTCCATTATCATGCGAGAAAAAGATTTTAAAACTAAAAGTTGAAAATCCGGCATGGAGAAACGAACTTAAATTTAAAGAATTTGAAATAATAGAAAACATTAATAAACATTTTAATGAACAAAGAATTAATCAAATAAGATTTATTGGATAACAGATGACAAAAAAAAGCAAACAAGAAGAATATAGTGCTAAAAATATTAATGTTCTTAAAGGACTCGAAGCTGTACGAAAAAGACCAGCAATGTACATCGGAGACGTAAGCAGCCGGGGTCTTCATCATCTGGTTAACGAAGTGGTTGACAACAGTATTGATGAAGCATTGGCGGGATATTGTGATATGATAGAGGTCAAAATTAATAAAGATGGCTCTGTTTCGGTAGCAGACAACGGCAGAGGAATTCCGGTAGATATGCATCCGGTTGAAAAACGATCTGCTCTGGAAGTGGTAATGACCGTTCTGCATGCCGGCGGAAAATTTGATAAAAGCTCATATAAGGTTTCCGGTGGTTTACACGGCGTGGGTGTTTCAGTGGTTAATGCTCTTTCCGAATGGCTGAAAGTGGAAGTTAAAAGAGATGGGCAGATATATTTTCAGGAATATAAAAGAGGAATTCCCGTTAAACCTGTCAAAGAGATAGGCAAAACGAAACGCGGTGAACGAGGCACAACAACAACTTTCTTTCCCGATCCTGAAATATTTAAAGCAACAGAATTCCGTTTTGATATTCTTGCTGAAAGAATGAGAGAGCTTGCATACCTCAACAAAACCATTACAATTAAAATCAGAGACGATAGAAACGGGGGCGAAGAGGAAACTTTTCACTTTAAGGGAGGTCTGATTGAGTTTGTTAAGTATCTCGACTCATCAAGACAGGCGCTGCATAAAACAGTTTATATTGAAGGCGAAAAAGACAACACCCCTGTTGAAATTGCTTTCCAATATACTGATGGCTATTCAGAAAACATTTTTTCATACGTAAACAACATTAATACGCACGAAGGAGGAACTCACCTGGTTGGTTTTAAAACTGCTCTTACCAGGACGCTCAATAATTATGCATATAAAAACGGACTTGTTAAAGAAGGAAAAATTACCCTGACCGGTGATGATTTTAGAGAGGGATTAACAGGAGTAATTTCCGTTAAGGTTGCAGAACCCCAATTTGAAGGACAAACTAAAACCAAACTTGGTAACAGCGAAACAAAGTCAGCAGTTGAAACACTCGTTGGTGAAAAGCTTGCTGAATTTCTTGAAGAGAACCCACCTGTTGGAAAAAAAATTATTGAAAAGTGTATGCGCGCTGCAGAAGCAAGAGAAGCAGCAAGAAAAGCTCGCGACCTTGCCAGAAGAAAAAATGCGCTGGACAATATGAATCTCCCGGGAAAACTCGCAGATTGCAGTATTACCGATCCGGAACATTGTGAAATATATGTTGTTGAAGGAGACTCAGCGGGCGGATCAGCGAAACAAGGAAGAGATAGAAAGTTTCAGGCGATACTTCCATTGAGAGGAAAGATTCTGAATGTAGAAAAAGCCAAGATGAATAAGATTCTCGAGAATAATGAAATCAGAGCAATCATTTCAGCAATAGGGGCTGGACTTGGTGCCGAGTTCGACCATTCTCAATCCAGGTATGGAAAAGTAATTTTAATGACTGATGCCGATGTTGATGGAAGCCACATAAGAACACTGCTTCTCACTTTTCTTTACAGGCACATGAAAGACCTGATTACTTCTGGTAAAGTTTATATTGCACAACCACCTCTTTATAAAGTTAAAAAAGGGAAAGAAGAATTTTATGCATACGACGAGAAAGAGAGAGATCAGATAATAAAAAGACTGAAGGTTGATGGAAAGGAAAAAGATAAAAAGAAAGTCGAAGAAAAAACAGAAGAAACTGCTGGAGAAGAAATAACAGAAGAAAAAGAAATTAAGGGAATTGTTATTTCCAGATACAAGGGCTTGGGGGAAATGAACCCGGAACAGCTTTGGGAAACGACAATGAATCCGGAAACCAGAACAATACTTCAGGTGACACTTGAAAGTGCGGCAAGCGCGGATAAAATTTTTGAAACTCTTATGGGCGACGATGTTGAACCCAGAAAAGAATTCATTGAAAAACATGCTAAGTACGCTAATCTGGATGTTTAATTAAATATGAAAAGAAGAAAAATATATATCCTGCAGCTTGACAAGGACGATCCAAAGCGAGAGCTGGAGTTTGAAGTTGCGTTTAATTTAAGCCTAACAGAAAAGCAGCGATACAAAAGAATGATGATGCTTATAAAGCGAACAATGGAAACAGTTAAAAAATATGACTATCCAAAAACTCCTTCGATCATTAAAAGATCATAGAGTAAAATTTATGGTCATTGGTGCACTGGCTTTTCCTGCACATGGTTATGCACGATCAACGTATGACATAGATATTTTTTATGAACCAACGAATACAAATATTAAAAGACTATTAAAAGCATTATAGTGTCGGTTATCAAGGACTTGAAGATTTAACTTTAGACGACCTGACAAAAAAGAAAACATTATTTCGTCAATATGTTTTAGATACAGATATTCACCCATTCGTAGCAGGTGTAAATTTTAATAAAGTATGGAAAACCAAGGTGAATGTAGAAATAGAAAAAGTTCAGGTGTTTGTTCCATCTCTTGATAATCTTATAGCTATGAAAAAAGCAGCAGGACGTAAAAAAGATTTAGCAGATTTAGAATTTTTAGAAGAAATCAGAAAGCAAATAAAAAAGAAGAAATAAAGTTTTATGGCAACAATATTTGAAAAAATAGTACCCGTTACTCTTGAAGAGGAAATGAAATCCTCTTACATAGATTATGCAATGTCAGTGATCGTTGCACGTGCATTACCAGACGTAAGAGACGGATTAAAACCAGTTCATCGGAGAGTGCTTTATGGAATGCACGAACTCGGAATGTTTCATAACAAAGCATATAAAAAATCTGCAAGAATCGTTGGAGAAGTTCTTGGTAAATATCATCCACATGGAGACACAGCAGTTTATGATTCTATGGTAAGAATGGTACAAGAGTTTTCGTTGCGCTATCCGCTTGTTGATGGACAGGGTAACTTTGGTTCCGTTGATGGCGATTCACCAGCAGCAATGAGATATACAGAGGCAAGGCTTGCACGTATTTCAGAAGAAATGTATCGTGACCTTGACAAAAATACGGTTGATTTTGTTCCTAACTTTGATGATTCCCTGCAGGAGCCAACCGTATTACCATCATATCTTCCAAATTTATTAATAAACGGGTCCAGCGGAATCGCTGTTGGAATGGCAACGAATATTCCTCCTCATAACCTTGGCGAGGTAGTTGATGGTTTAGTCGCGCTGATAAAAAATCCCGGCATAACAATAGAAAAACTGATGAAGAACATCATCGCCCCGGATTTTCCAACGGCAGGAATAATTTATGGTTATGCAGGAGTCAAAGAAGCATTTCTAACAGGTCGGGGAAGACTCATTGTACGCGCAAAAGCAAATATTGAAACACAGAAAAATGGTCGCGAACATATTATTATTACTGAGCTTCCATATCAGGTAAACAAAGCCAACCTCATTGAAAAGATGGCTGAGCTTGTTCGCGCGGGAAAGCTTGACGACATTAGTAATATAAGAGACGAATCAGACAGAGACGGATTACGTGTTGTAATCGAATTAAAAAAAGACGCCCAGCCGCCGATAGTTCTCAACCAGCTATTCGTTCACACACAAATGCAGACAACATTTGGTGTTATCATGCTTGCACTGGTTAAAGGTGTTCCAAAAGTTCTCAATCTAAAAGAAATGCTTCAGCATTTTCTTGAACACAGAATGGACGTGCTGATTCGCCGAACAAAATTCGAGCTTGACGCCGCAGAAAAAAGAGCACACATACTTGAAGGATACATCATTGCGCTGGATAACATTGATGCCGTAATTCAGACCATCAAAAAATCCAAAGATGTTGAGACTGCAAAACAAAATCTGATGAAGAAATTCAAGCTGAGCGAAATTCAGGCAAAAGCGATACTTGATATGAGATTGCAGCGACTGACCGGACTTGAAAGACAAAAGATAGAAGATGAATATAAAGAAACCATAAAGCTCATCGAAAAATTAAAAGGCATATTAAAAAGCGAAGAACGAAGAAATATTATTATCACCGAAGAACTTCTTGAGCTGAAGAAAAAATATGCGGACAAAAGAAGAACAGAAATCGTTTACGATTATGAAGACTTTTCACTCGAAGATATAATAGCAGAAGAAGACGTTGTTGTTACAATTTCTCACAGCGGTTTTATTAAACGTTTCCCTGTTAGCGGATACAGAAAACAAGGAAGAGGCGGCAAAGGTGTTACTGGTGCTGGAACTAAAGAAGACGATTTCATAGAACATATGTTCATCGCATCAACTCACCAATATATTCTTTTCTTCACAGACAAAGGAAGAGTTTACTGGTTAAAGGTGCATGAAATTCCGGAAGGCGGAAGAGCAGCGCGTGGAAGATCCATCCTGAATATTCTTCAAAAAGAAAAAGAAGAAATGATAACGGCATTTGTTGCCGTTAAGGAATTCAGCGATGACAAATTTCTTATTATGGCAACCGAGCACGGAACGATAAAGAAAACAGTTCTCTCTGCATACGGAAATGTTCGCAAGGGCGGAATAAATGCGATTAACCTGAAGAAGAATGACAGACTAATTGAAGTAAAGATGACAGATGGAACTAACGATATTATGATTGGAACAAGAAACGGTTTTGCTGTAAGATTCCATGAAAAAAGATGCGCGTAATATGGGCAGAACAGCCACAGGCGTAAGAGGAGTTCGTCTTGGAAAAGGTGACAAAGCTGTTGGATTACTTGTTATTAAACGCCAGGGCATGAGCGTACTTGTTGTTACTGAAAAGGGATATGGCAAACGATCTGATGTAAACGATTACAGGCTGACTCACCGCGGCGGCAAAGGAGTAATAACAGTAAAAACGAGTGACAAGATTGGGAAATTGATTGCGATGATGGAAGCAAATGACAACGATGAGCTGGTAATTATTTCAACAAAAGGAATGGTTATCAGACAAAGTATGAAAGATATTCGTGTGATGGGAAGAGCTACCCAGGGGGTTAGAGTAATAAGACTGAAAGACGGAGATTCTATAGCTGATATCGCCAAAGTTGTGCCCGAAGACGAAAACGGAGAAGAACAATAATAGCAAACAATTATTATTGAAAAAGGGACCCGGCGAAGTCCCTTTTTTATTATTCATCTGAAAAATTATGAAATCAATACTCACATCACAATTAAAATCTCCATCAGGAAAACGGTATCTGATAATATTTCTAATATTATTTCTGAATAGCAAAAGCGGATATGGACAGAATACTGATGCTGGACTTGAAATTGTTCAGTCTGAAAACCTTCTTTCTATTGTCCGAACTCTCTGCTCAGAAGAATTTGACGGAAGACTTCCCGGAAGTGAAGGATACAAGAAAGCAGCAAAGTTTGCAGCAGATAAGTTTGAACAAGCAGGACTAATCCCCGCGGGAGATGAAAAATATTTTCAGTATTTAAATGTAGAATATAACCAGATTGATACGCCGGTTGTTTTTAAAGCGGTTGTAGCAAAGGAACTTTATTTTTTTCAGCATGGAAAAGATTATGTCTTCAGAGGATTTACCGGATCGGGAAATCTAAACCTGCCGGTTGTATTTTGTGGATATGGTATATCAAGACCGGATCTTGGTTATGACGATTATCATGATATAGACGTAACAAACAAAGTAGTTTTAGTTTTCAAACAAAATCCTTCCTGGAAAATAAACGATCAACAATGGGGAAATGAAAATCCAAGAGAAAAGTCACAGGTTGCTTTTAAACATGGAGCAAAAGGAATTTTATTTGTTTCTCGTCCAAACGACTCCAAACCGCAACCGCTTATAGGAAGCGTACTGCACGGAGACGGAGATCAGCTCGAAGATTTTCCGCAGTTACATGTTTCAATTGATCTTGCAAATGATTTGTTGACCGGAACAGGCGTATCAATAAATGAATGTCAAAGTAAGATTGATAGTAATAAAGCACAATTTTCTTTTCACACCGAAAGCAAAGTGGATATTAAAGTTAAAGCAAATTATGAGAAGAATGCAAAAACTATGAATGTAGTCGGACTCATTGAGGGAACGGATCCGGAACTAAAAGAAGAGTATCTGATAATAGGCGCACATCTTGACCATGTCGGTTCGCAGGCGGGGCTTTTATTTCCGGGTGCAAACGACAACGCTTCCGGATCAGCGGGTGTTTTGCAGCTTGCTGAAGCTTTTATGAAAAGCGAATTGAAACCCAAAAGAAATATTCTGTTTGTTCTTTTTGCATCAGAAGAACAAGGCCTTTTAGGATCAAAGTTTTTTGTTGAGAATTTAAACCTGCCTGCCGGAAAGGCAGGGATTGATACCAGCAAAATAATTGCAATGTTGAACCTCGATTGTATTGGATATGGAGACAGTATTCAGGTCGGCAACGGAAAAAGTTCTCCGGAATTGTGGAAACTTGCGGATGAAATTGACCGGACAAATTCAAATCTTATGGTTAACGATACCTGGAGCGGCGGTGGAGCGGATCTCACTCCGTTTTATGAAAAGAATATTCCAGGATTATATTTCGTTTCCCGATACAGCTATGATCACTTGCATCTTCCAACTGACCTGCCAGAAACATTTAATCTGTCTTTATATAAAAGCATAGTTAAGCTTGTATATTTAACAGCGAGAAAAATAGCAGACGGCAATTACCTGCGGGAAAAATAATAAATTAGATTAAAGCAAAATGCTTAAAGATCATTTTATACATCAGTTTAAATACAACGATTGGGCAACAAAAAAAGCAGCAGAGTCATTTATAGGTTTTGAAGAAAAAGATGAAAGATTAAACGAGCTTCTTTCGCATATTATTTCGTCGCAAAAAGTTTGGTTAAGCAGAACTCTGTTAAGAGACATTTATCTTAATCCGTGGGAAAAATATTCAACACAGAAATGTATTGAGCTATCAACAGAAATTACGGCTGAATGGATTAATCTTCTTGAAGGATTCAGTGACATTGATTTTGAAAAAAGAATCGATTATAAAAACACAAAGGGAGAAAAATTTGTAAACACCGTTTTAGATATTGCTGCTCACATAATAAATCATTCAACATATCATCGCGGGCAGATTGCTCAGAAAGTAAGAGCACTTGGCGGAACGCCAGCAGTTACGGATTATATTTTTTATCAGAGAGAATTTTATTAATGACCGTTAAGACAATAATGAAGGTGTGCCCTATCGGCAATAACGTTTAGTATATCTGCCAATGTCGATAGTTAAAGAAATATTAGCTGTTTAGCAGCTTCTATATTGCTGCTATTTTTTTCGGGGCTTAATTTTTTACTTGCAGTTTTGGACTCTTAAAAGAAATAAAACCAAAGGCTACAGCAAATACAATATAAAACACAGTTAAAACCCAAATAAAAACACTTGTCGAATTTCCATCCATAGCCATCTTAATCAAAGTTAGTCCACCAATAAAGAAATGTGTAAAGTTCCCAAGACTTAATGGCTTTGCATAAATTCCACCAATAAGTATAGTTTTCGCCATCCAATTTAAAATTGCAAAACCGAGATATAACGATCCTGCTAATTGCATGAAAGGCAACAATGCGTCAATAGTTGGTTGACCGAGCAATATGAACGTTTCGCCAGGCATAAACAGCAATAGTAAACCAATAATTCCCATAACAATTGCACTTGCTATCATTAAATATTTTCTATTCATCCTGTTAATTCTATTTTGTTTAACATAAAACTTGAAAAAGGAAAATTAATTGGCAGACGCACAACGGTTTGGCGCTTGACGCAGTGGCGGATTTTGGAGTAATTCACTGTCAGCCAAGCACAAACTTTGATAGGAGCACAAAACTTGACTTTACCACCGAACCGCCACTTGTGTGTAGGTGCTGTTATGCACCGTTCTTTTATTCATTCTTTGTGTCAATAAGTTCAAAAATCAATTCTTTCAAGATTTCTACGTCACTCTCAATAGTTCCCTTCATATATCTTTTGTAAATACTTTCGTTGTCTGGCGGGTTGAGATTTAAAGTCAACCCTTTTTCCAATGACAACAGTCTTAAAAACTCTCTTTGTGTTCGTCCGTTTCCTTCTCTGAATGGGTGTAAATAGTTGACGTTATCTAGAATTTCTGCCAATTTTTCGGCCAACTGTTTATTGTTGTTTTTCGGAATTTTCTTGAACTCTGCAATCAACTGGTCAATGTATCTAAGGGCGTTGTCAAAATGTGAAGTAGGGAAAAACTGTTTACCGTCTTTGCTTATTTCAACAATTCGCTTTTTTCCTGCCCAAACGTAAATGTCTTGAAACAAATGTCTATGAATTTCAAAAAGACTGTCAATTCCTTTGATTTTTATCGGATTCTCGTCAAGTTCTTGAAGTCGTTTTGTTACCGCACCACTCTCAACAAAGAGCAATACATCAGGGTCTTCAATGTCTTGTAAATTCCGTAAAATTCCTGTCTTCGGGTTTGTGTAGGTGTAGTCAGGGTCTATGTATTTGTAGGAATTAGACATAGGCTTTTTGTTTGGCAAATACCACAAGTTCAGTTAGTGATATTTTTCCTGTAACATAGTCCCGAATGATTTCAATTCCTTTTGGAGTTGGGTTAAAACCTTCAAACATATTGCTTCCTAAAGCATTTGCAGTGCTTTCTAAAGTTTTCAAGTCTGAAAATTTCACACCCATTATTGTCAGGTTATTTCTGTCTATTTCTATTGTGTTAAACATACTTTTTAGTCTTAAATTGTTTTTAAATTTACAAAATTTCCGGATTAAATCGTTAGTTTTCTGTCGTTTTAGAATGGTGCTTAACGTTTTGGCGCTTGGCGCAATGGCGGATTTCGGAGTACAAAACTGTCAATAACCACTGAACTTAAATAGAAGCACAAAGCTTCAAGTTTGCATGTCAGCCCGCCTGACGCAAAACCCGTGTTAGCGGTTCGTTGTTTTTTCTTGTATAGGTTCATAATAAAAAATTGTCACGCCTGATTTTAAAGATTTTGTCTTTAAGAGGTTGAAAATAATTCTGTCTTTTATTTGGTCAAACAATTTCAAACCTTTTCCTTCAACCATTGGATGTATACAAATTTGAAATTCGTCAATGAGATTGCTATTTAAAAGTTGAATAATTAAACCGCGACTACCAATCAAAATGTCTTGTCCCGATTGTTGTTTGAGGTCTAAAATTGTTTGGTCAAGAGGTTTGTCTGCAATTTTTGCTGTTTCCCATCCAGTATTTTTTAACGTGTTGGAAAAAACCATTTTTTCAATTTTGTTTATTGAAAACGCAAAGTCGTTCATTGACTTTTGGTCTGAAGGATTTGTCAATAATGTTTGCCAAAATTGCATTAGTTGGTATGTTGTCCGACCATACAACATTACTCCCGCATTATTTACAAGGTCTGAATAATGATGATGAAGGTTTTCGTCAACTATTCCAACTGTGTGGTCGCACACTCCATCAAGTGTCATATTGATTGCAGCAATTACTTTTCGCATATTCTAATTATTATTTGTCGTGATTTCCTTTGTCTGTTTGGTGTTGTCTTACAATGACCGCTAACGGCTGAGGCTATGTGCAGTAAGGGATTGCGGGCTACTATTCTGTCCGCCGAAACGAAAGTTTATGCGGGGCAGAATGCTTGAATTACCACTGAAACCCTTATTGCATATAGCCTTTGTTAGCGTTTCGTTGTTCATTTTTCTCGTTATTTTTCTTTCATTTTTGCTGCATCTTTTCTGTCTGCCGTGTGTTGGGGTAGGCAAGCTCTTTTGCAGGTTTTGGTCTTAGCGTTGGCTTGTGTGACCTGCAAATGTGCTTGACTACAAAGCGTGGGCTATAAAGTTAAACCACGATTAAAATCAACAATATGTATTGCTGGAATTGTAGATAATATTAATGCTATATCTTGATTATGTCCAAGTTGAAAACCGTAGTTTGATGCAATATATTCAATGTATTCGTTACAGTTAATTCTGTGAATAATTCTTCCAACTCCCGCAGTAAAAGCATTTCTGAAATAATTAGGAAAACTCGCTATGTTTTGATAACAATGTATTCGACCTTCACTACCCCAAGCACCTTGATTTTCATTGTGTTCCCAATGAATTGAGGTTGTTCCATCATTTTTCGATAAAAATCCAAGTGCTTCAAAAAATTCATTATCAGAAGCAAATTGAATTTGCTGAATTGTTCCAAATACTAATTGTGGCATAAGAATAGTTTTTAGTTTTCATTATAAATAGTAGCTAATTCTGTTTTGATTTGTCTAAAAGTTAAATCCGCTTTTAGTTCTTGACTTAGACCTGTATTAATGCAATAAACGAAAGACTCCTTTCTGTAATACAATTCGTTTTTCTTTAATGATTTTTCAATGCTATCTGTTTTTGCAAGTAAACAAATAAGTTGGTAATCTAAATTTATCGCATCTGTTTTGTTGTTCGGGTGTGCTTTCGTGTAATGTTGGGTTGCTGTTAGTTTAATTAAGTTTTCCAAATAATGGGCAAGTTGCGGAAATTTGCTTTTCGGAAAAATGTGATGAACTTGTGTTGCATCACCATTAGCCCATTGGTCTTTTACTTCGCTTTCAGAATACATTTTCTTTATTTGGTTCATAGCTTTTTGAACCAAATAAGCGTTAAACGCTGTGTTAGGCAATACGTTTTGTTCGCTATCTGCATTTGCTTCTTGTCGCGAAATGGTTTTGTCTTTTGATAAATCACGCCAATTTTTTCGATTATACATTAAGTCTGTGTAGTAAAATTCATTTTCAGACATTCGTCCTTTAATAGAACCTGGCAAATTGTTTTCGCATGCGTAAATATTCAGCAATTTTGGATAAATTCTTCTTACTTCAACTTCTCCGTTGATTGCAGTATTTCCGATAATAAATTTGATAAAACGCTTTTGCAAATCTTCAAAATCTGTTTGTGTCAAATTTCCTTTTTCATATTTATTTTTGTAATCTTCAAAAAATTTGAGCAAACCACTATCGGATAAAACCTTTACAAAGTACTGATAAAGAAATTTGTAGGCGTTTCGGTCTTTCAATGATATGTATTCTAATACAGACAAATTCGCAATTTTATAATAGTTTTTAGTTCCACGCTTTTCAATGTCCAAAACACCTGCATACGCCAAAAGTCTTAACGGTTGCTGAATAAATTTGTCATATTCGCTTCTTGTTGTTGGATTGGTTGCAGACGGCTTGTTGAAAATTGCTTTTACGTTTTTGATGAAGTATTGAGAATCCCAAATGTCTTGCACGATGAACTCTTTTTGCGGCTCGTTTTCTCTTAAATTCAAAACACAATCCGCAATGATACAAACTACATCTGGAGTGCATTTTTGGTCCATAAATCTTGCATCATTGGATTTTCTGATGTCGTAATCGTTGCTTTCTAGCAACTTTTCAAGTTCTGTCATTTATTCTATATTTTTTAAAAGCCCGAAGAAAAAAACTGAATTATTATCAATGTTCAATGAACGAGTGCCGTAATTACGTGCAACACGATAAAACTTCTCAAATTCTTTTGTCCCGTAATATTCCAAATCTTTTTCTGTCGGAAGTCGGCTACCATTTTTCAAAGTTAATAAAGCAACCGAACCGTCAGTAATTGCATTCTTTGGTAAAAAACTCGCTCTAGGATAATAAGTGAGGTTTGGAATCATAACAACATCTTCACGATTTAGAAATTTGGCGACAGCTAAATTTTCTGTATCGTCAATATAACAGTCGTAATTTTTTAATTCTTTTATTTCATTATTTCCAACATTGCGTGATTTTAAAACTCTGTATTTTCCGTTGTTTTTCGTTATTTGTTTTGTGATTTGTCTATCTCTGAAACTTTGGAAAATATCAAATGTCATTTTCTCCGAAATTTTGTCAAACTCTTCATTTCGGTAAATCAACCAATACGGAAATTTATCAGACAACAAATATTTTTTTTGCTTTTCTTCAACAGTTTCCGTTATGTAACTTTCAATTAAAATGTTATCGCTTTGTTTTTTTATTGAAGTTTCAAGTAAAAAACTAATTGTTTCAATCTTTACACCTTTAAAACCTTTTTCGCCATAATCACAAATCTTTAAAAGATTTTGACCTTTGATAATTTCTCTTGTGATATTAAATTCGGGTGAATTGATAAGGCTTTTCGGAATAATTAAGGAAACGAAGTTTCCTAACGTAATTGCTTTTTCAATGAAGAACGAAAACAAATTATTTGTTTCATTGTTATTTGCGTTGAATTTGTAAAGCGATAACAATTCTTGATTGTTAGTTAGTTTTTTGTAAGGCGGATTTCCTACAACAATGTCGTATTTTTCTTTAAAAGTGTGTGTGAGAAAATCAGCATTAATGAAATTAAACTTGAATTTTTTAGGCAAGTTTAATTTGGCTAAAATGTTTCTCAGCACAGCAAAAGAATTGTTGTCAATATCAACAAGGTCAAAAATTACTTCGTCTTTGTCTTCGTATTTTTCAACAAGCAATGGAATAAAATTACCAATACCAACTGAAGGCTCTAAAATTCTGATTTTCTTTTTTCCTTTCAGTTCGGGCAAATCTTTTACAACTGAAAATGCAATGTCTTTTCGTGTAAAAAAAGCCGAATTTTCTTGCCGACTTGAATTTGCGTATTCCGAAATTTGATAAATATTTTCAAGTCCTAACTTGTCAAAATCAGAATTGATGAACGAAAGTAAATTTTCTGTTTTACTCAATTCTTCTTTTTTAATTATGTTGTTTATTTCAGTTGTTGAAAGAAATTTTTGATTTAAAACTTCTTTTATTCTTTTTGCAATATTGCCGAAAACACCTGTCGGAACTGCTTCGCCAATGCAATGTCTAATGTTTAATTCTTCTTTTTTCAAAAACGCTTTCTTTTCAAGCAAACTCATTTTGTTCAACTTGTCGGTTGATTGGTATGTCCATTGAAAAGATGCAGGAATACTCATCATCATCATTAGTTCTCTAATGCTGAAAACTCTGTTTTCTGATGGGTGAACGGTATTTTGGCTTGACAAAATATCGTTTCGCGTGTGTACACACGGACCTTCTTTGTCCCAATACCAACGTGCATATTTGTCGCCATTTTTACTTTCATTTAAAACGATTTTACCATCTTTGATTTGGTGCGGTATTCTGTCTTTTTCCGTGTTTTGAAAAGCCGATTGTCCTTCTTCTAAATTTTCAATCCAACGCACCATTTTCGCATCATACTCTCTAAATGAATGGAAAATATCGGTTTCAGATATTTTTCCCATTTCATTTATATTTTCTAAACCTGCAAAAAGTTGACGTAGCGTTTTTGGTTTTTGTTTTTCTGGAAAAATGTCAAACGGACTAATGTTCTGTAAATCTTTGCGAACACCAATTACAAGTGTTCTTGTTCTGCTTGATTGCGAACCATAATCTTTGAAGTTTACGACTTTGAAAAGTATATTGTAGTGTCCGCCTAAATTTATTTTTATGGCTTCTTCGATAGTTTTTTCTGTTCCGTCTATGTCGGTGCAAGTTGTATTCAAAAATGCTCTTACATTTTCAAAAATGAAAAATTTTGGATTGACTTCTTTTGTGATTTTGATTGATTCAACAACTAATGAATTTCTTGTCAATTCTTGATTTTTCTTGTGATTTGCAACAGACATTCCTTGACACGGTGGTGTAGCTACAATTACGTCAGGTTCGGAAATTTTGTGTTCAATTTTCCATTTTTCGATTTCAGAAAAAAGTTTATTTTTGATTTCTTTCGTTGAAATATCTCCGTCCAAATAACCCGTGTCGTATTTGCACTTGTTATTGAATGCTTGAATTTTTAAGCGTTTTGTTAGTATTTCATTTGTCGCAATGCACTCAAATCCGTTTTGTTTGAAGCCGTAACAACCAACCCCAGCACTGCTGAATAAACTTATGTATGTCAATGGTTTGTTCATAGTTAGAATTTTATTTCGGCTTGTTTCACATTTACACTTTTTAAATAATTAACTTTTTCTTCAGCAACAATTAATGTTTTTGGAGAACAATTGTATTGATACATTTTCTTGGCAAATTGGTCACTAAAATATTCCGTTTTCAATTCTTCAAGGTTAAGGCTAAATGCAGTTGCTAATTTATCTAACCGCTTCTCGTCAAATTCACGTTTTCCGTTTTCAATTTTACTCAAGTTAGCAGAATCAAGTTTAAGAAGTGCTGCAAGTTCTGTTAATGTTAACCCTTTATCGGTTCTTAGTTCTCTGATATATTCTCCGAAAGTTGCTTTCATAGACTTGTAAAATTTAACTTGTCAATATTTGACAAATATACATAAATATTTTCACTTTACAAGCTTTCATTATTTTTTTCGTGGGTCAGCAAAATGAAGGCTCTTTTGGCTTTGCGAAGCGTTGGCTTTTGTGTCGGGCAAAGCCAAATGTGCCTGAATGTGCGGTGGGTTTCCGTTTCCTTTTTTGTCTTTATGCAGCAAAAATAACTTTGTCATTCTGTCGTCTGTTTTGTCTTTTTACAATGAACGCTAACTCGTTTATAGGTCTCACAAAGTCAGACGAATACAACCACAATTAGCTGTATAGGTCTCATTAACGTGAGACTTTATTTTTCCAAACTTAAATAAATTTTTTTATAAATCATCAAATGGCGACTTTATTTTTTGTAAACTTTTTGTTGATACATGTGTATAAATCTCGGTTGTTTTACTGCTTTTATGACCGAGTAATTCTTGTATAAACCTTAGATCGGTACCTGATTCTAACAAGTGTGTTGCATAAGAATGTCTTAACCAATGCAGTGTTACAGGTTTGTTAATTTTAACTTTTACTAATGCCTGTTTAAGCACATTCTGTAAACTTTTTTCGCTGTATTCTTCGCCGGCGTTTTGTCCTTCAAATAACCAGTTCTTTGGTTTATACATTTTATAATACTCACGCAGCATTTCAATCACTTTATTTGAAACAGGCACAATTCTGTCTTTTCTTCCTTTTGCCTGCCTAACATTCAACAGCCCCCGTTTACTATCTATATCTATTAGTTTCAGATTCAGCAACTCGCCTCTTCGTAAACCGCAGGCATAAATCAAACTAAGCATAGTTTTGTGTTTTACATTTGTGTGGGCTTTCAGAATTGAAGAGACCTCTTCTTTACTAAGCACATTTGGCAACTTATATTCACGTCTTGGTCTTGCTATAATATCAACATCCAAGCTGCTGTGCTCTACTTCTCTAAAAAAAAGTTTAATTGCATTTACAACCTGGTTTTGATATGAAAAACTCAGTCCGTTTTTTATGATGTATTCATTAACGTATCGTACCACATCATCATTTGTTAAATCTTTTACCGGCTTGGGAAAGGCAAACATTAAAAATGATTTTGCGGCATCCAGATATGTATTAATTGTTGATGCACTGTATCGCTTGTGTTCCATCCACAACTTTAGTTTAGATAAACTCTTTTCAACTTCTGCAGAAACTTTAAACAAGGGCTTTTCTGCTAAACCAGCAGTTTCTATAATTGCCTTATCATTTAGCGCACCAATCAGTTTACTTAACTCAAATCTGTCTTTAGCAATAAACCATTTGTTCTTGGTTTTACTCCATCTTGCAACACCAAGTGTTTTAACTGCAGAAATTAACCCGGCATCTTTCGGGAATCTTAAAAACACCACGTTGATATTGTGATGTTTTCCCGTCTCGAGAATTATTTTTGGCTTCATCGATAAAAATCGGCGTTTATGTTTTAGCTTAAATTAATATTTCTGTCAGTGATTCTTTATGTGCCTTAATCGTTTTATCCAAATCTTCTTTGCTATGAGCAGTTGAGACAAACAAAGCTTCAAACTGTGCCGGTGCAAGATAAATTCCTCTTTTCAGCATTTCGTGAAAATATATTCCATAAAGAAGCGTATCTGATTTCACCGCAGATTTAAAATCATCAACCGGCTGTTCAGTAAAAAACATGCACATCATCGAACCAACTCTGTTCATTGCATAATTTTTTCCAGCCGCTTTCAGATTTTCCTTGAAACCTTCTTCAAGATATGCAGATTTCTTTTCGAGCGTTTTATAAACCGACGGATGATTCTTAATATATTTAAGCGCAGCATAACCAGCAGCCATTGCAAGAGGATTTCCGCTTAAAGTTCCTGCCTGATAAACAGGTCCAACGGGTGCAATCTTTTCCATTATTTCTCTCTTCCCGCCAAAAGCACCAACAGGTAAACCTCCGCCAATAATTTTTCCGAAAGTGGAAAGATCTGGTTTTATTCCGAGCACTTCCTGCGCACCACCTGCAGCAACACGAAATCCCGTCATCACCTCATCAAAAATCAAAATTATTTTTTCTTCATCGCAAATTGCACGTAACTCTTTTATGAATTCATCTTTTGCTTTCACGACTCCCATATTCCCGGCAATTGGTTCAATTATAATTGCAGCAATTTGCTTTTTATTTGACGAGATTAATTTTTTTACTGAATTAATATCGTTGTAATCAGCAAGCAGTGTATCTGCCGCATTTCCTTTTGTAACACCGGGAGAAGTTGGAACACCGAGAGTTAAAGCACCGGAACCAGCTTTGATTAAAAAATAATCTGCGTGTCCATGATAACATCCCTCAAACTTTATAAATTTTTCTCTTCCTGTAAAACCACGCGCAGCACGAATTGCACTCATTGTTGCTTCTGTTCCACTGTTTACCATTCGCACCATTTCAACTGAAGGCACAAGTTCGGTAATTATTTTTGCCATTTTAACTTCAAGTGAAGTTGGCGCACCGAAACTCGTTCCGTTTTTTATAGATTCTGATAAAGCTTTTATTATGAATGATGGATTGTGTCCGAACAGATGAGGTCCCCAGCTTCCGATATAATCTATAAACTTATTTCCATCCGCATCCCAGAACTTTGAACCCCTTCCCTTCTTTATAAATAACGGATCGCCGCCGACTGATTTAAATGCGCGGACGGGAGAGTTAACTCCACCCGGGATATATTTTTTTGCTTCTTCAAATAATATTTTGCTTTTAGTTGTATTCATAAAATTTAATCCTTATAAGAAATCGAACGCTGAGCTGCCTGACGGTAGGCAGGTGACGCAGGTTAAGCAGATAAAAAAATCAGTGTAAATCAGCCCAATCAGTGTCATCTGCGTTCTATTATTTTATTTAAATAGTATTTGATAATCCTTTTCTTTCCCTTTTTTCCACCAGTCTTCAGGAACGACTCGCCATGAACTTATGATTTCAGGAGTGATTATTTTATTTTCTTCAATCCATTGAATCATTGAATGTCGGAATTCTTTTTCTGTTGATGAAACAATTCTACCTGGTAAATCTTCCAGAGGAATCTCCGCTCCGCGGGTTAGGTGACCTCCTCCTCCGCTTCCGCGGTAAGAATTAATCGCAGTCAGATAAATAGAATCGGGGTAAAATAATTTTCCATCCGATAAAGAGTTTATTGTTATTCTATCTCCTGCTGGTTTTGAAACATCTACAATATAATTTAATCCTGCTGCGGAAGAATAGTTATAAAATCTTTCTTCGGTTTCAGGTATTCCGTATCTGTCAGAATATTTAATGTTTCCGTTTTCATCTTTTTTAAAAAGAATCAGGTCATCATTTTCATTTTTCATTTGATTGAACCAGCCGCCGTAGGAGAATTCGAGATAGTTTTTAATTTCTTCGCCGGATAGTTTCATAGTATATAGAAAATTTTCATAGTGATATAGTTTAAAAACATCCTTCACATAAACCCAGCCCGAGTCAATTTCAGTATCGAATGACAACGGCGCAGTGAACGATATGTCTGCGTTTGTAATGTCTAATTGTATTTTATGAATTAAATCGACGAACGCAGATGGTCCGAACAAAGATTCCCTTGACGAAATACTTTTTGTAAACCGTCCGATTGGTTTGGTCACATAATTTTTTACAATGTTAAGATTCATCATGAACTTATTCATAAAAGAATCATCGGGTTTATAATTTTTAGTTTCGATAATTTCGCCCGCGATGTTTTTTCTGATCCATTTTGATGACGAGCGGTCATATTCAAATTGAATATCAGCAACGGCAATATTTCTTGCCCTTGAGGTTGGACCAAGGATTAAAACGCTGTCTCCACTGACGTTAGTTGTTTTAAAATTCCATCCCTGATGATCGTGACCGACGAAAACAATATCGAAACCAGAAACCCTCTCGGCGACAAGCTGTGATGCGTTTTCATTTTTGTAAGTGTTTTCATCTTCTCCGTCATAAGTATAATCAACACCAGAATGAAATAATCCCACAAGAAGGTCAGGTTTTTCTTTTTCCTTAATTATCTCAACCCACCTTTCAGCAGATTCAATCATATCCTCAAACATAATACCCGACCAGAGTTTTTCGGGCAGCCAGCTTGTCACGCCGGGCGTCGTTAACCCAAGAACGGCAACACGGATACCGCTTCTCTCAATAATTGTGTAAGGTTCAAAGTACGTTTCCCCGGTATTAATATTCGTTGTATTCGCTGCAAGCCAGGGCATATTAATTTCATTTCTGAATTTATCATAAACTTCATGACCCGTTTCGATATCGTGATTTCCGATTGTTGCGGCGTCATAGTTCATAAAATTTAAAGCATCGGCGAATACATTTCGTCCGGTTTCATTAATAAAATTATAGTAATAAGAAATTGGATCTCCCTGAATCAAATCACCATTATCAAGCAAAATTACCTGCTGGCTTTCTTTATTTCTTTGCGATTGTACATAAGTATAAACCTGGGCAAGTGAACTTGTAGTTGAAATATTGTTAACTAAATCAAAAGGTAATAAAGCACCGTGGACATCGCTTGTTTCGATTATTTTAATATTAACAACCTGTGCAGAAGAAACGGTTTGCAGTGTAAAGAAAAGTAGAATCAACTCAAACAAAACAAACATATTCTTTTTGATCATACATTCCGGAGAGTTTGTTGAAAATTTTTCTGCAAAGTTAAGGATAAATATCCATCAATGAACAGAATATAAACGAATGGAAACAGAATAATCTTAAATTGATTTTATCCAGGCAGCAATTTTTTCTACACCGTCAATTATCGGCGAGCAGTAGATGGTCAAAAATTCATCTGTAATCTGATCTTCGGGACTGAAAGTTTCTGCTGCGGCAAGAGCACGGGATCCATCAAAATCAACATAAGCAAGTCTTGCAGTAAATTCTGATTCGGGTCTGCCAAAAACACTACCGGGAAGAATAGCAACGCCGGTTTCCTCAAGTAATTTTGTAGTCATCTCCGCGCTGGTAAAAATATTTTTTGCTCTGAGTTTGTCCGCATAATTATTAAAATTGCAGAAAAGATAAAACGCACCGTCGGGCTCAGGGCATACAATATCAGCAGAAGTAAGAACACCACGAATTTTCTCACCAAGTGCTTTCAGAATCTTCCTTGCATTCCACAAATATCTTTCGATTTCAATTCCACCTTTGAAAGCTTTCACAGCCGCATATTGAATTGGTGCACTGGTAGCGGTGAATGTTTCACTTGCAACCGCAGCCATTGTATCAATTAAATTCTTTAGAGAATCAGGAAAAGTAAATGTGCCAAGTCTCCAGCCGCCGGCGCCGCACCATTTACTCAAACCTCCCGAAATAATAGTTCCTTCCGGATAAAACCTGGCAATCGAAGTATGGGTTCCACTAAAATCTAGTTCTCCATAAATTTCATCCGATAAAACAATAACACGGAATTTTCTTGCTACCGAAGCCAGTTCTTCCAATTCTTCTTTTCTGTATGTAACACCGGTTGGATTTGAAGGATAGTTTAAAATTACCAAACGTGGTCGTGAAGGATCAGACATACAAATTCTGTGTAAATCATCCGGCAGTAATCTCCATCTGTGATTTTCTTTCTTGTTGATCCACACAATTTGTCTTCCGATTATTTTTGCCTGCGGTGCATAAGAAACCCAGCTTGGTGTTGGAATAAGTATATCTCCGTAATAAACAAATTGAAGAAGAAACATCAATTCTTTTGAGCCGGGCCCGATTAAAATATTTTCAGCATTACATTGAAGATCGTTTCTTCTTGAATGATAATCTGCAACGGCTTCTCTCAATGAAAGCAGACCCTTTACTTGCTGATAATCTTTCTGAAATGCGTTTGCACGTAATTCCTCAACAACAATTTGGGGAACCGGAAATGGCGAATAACCAAGTCCGAACCTGTAAATTTTTGTCCCCTGTTCCTTAAGTTTATTTGATAACTCATTAATGTAAAGAGTTGCTGACAGGGACATGCCCCGCACATTAAGATTAAGGCTTAGATCAAAAAAAGAATTTTGGTTATGCATATAATTATTCGAAATCTATTTCGGTTTCATTAGGTTTAAGAATATTGTTTAGCTCATCCGTAAAGAAAAATTTATCTTCACCAAATGCAGGCTTGAGATCGGTGTACCACGTTGCATTCTCATCAAACCGGGTAAAGAAAGATTTAGCCACCCAATCAGATCCTCTGCCTTGAATAAATCGCATTGTGAAAACCGTTTCATCGCCAATTTCATTAACTCCAAGTATCTGCATTTTACCGGGAAGACAGGACATACTTGGTCCACGCACTGATCTGCAAATCCCGCTAACAGATTGATACGCTTCTCTGAACAGTTTCCAGACATCAACCAGGGGGAGAGAAAAATAATGATCTGCGCCGGTATTTCTCGCCACAAACATATAATAAGGAATGCATCCAAGAGCAACCTGCTTTTGCCACATCTCAGCCCAAAGTTTCGGTGAATCATTTATGTGCTTTAGTACTGGAGATTGCGTTCTTATAACTGCACCGGTTTTTAAAATTCTGTCGATTGCTTGTTTAACAGCCGGAGGTTTTAGTTCAACCGGATGATTAAAATGAGCCATAAAGGCAAGATGTTTCCCGGCTTTTTTTACATCACTAAAAAGCCGCAATAAATCATCAGCATCATCATCTGCAAGAAACCGGAATGGCCAGTATGCCAAAGCTTTTGTCCCGATACGGATATGACGGAGATGTTTTAAGTTACTTTCAAGAAGCGGGCGGATATATGTTTCAAGAATTTTGGTTTTCGTAATTAATGGATCGCCACCAGTGAAGAGGACATCAGTTACCTCCTGATTTTGAGAAATATATTCTGAAAGAATCTCCGCCTGCTTTGATGCGAATTTCAATTCGTCCATTCCTACAAACTGCGGCCATCGAAAACAAAAAGTGCAGTATGCATGACAGGTTTGTCCCTGCCCCGGGAAGAACAAAATAGTTTCTCTGTATTTATGCTGCATGCCGAAAACTTTTTCTCCGTTCATTTGCGGGACATTGTGATCAAGCTGTCCTGCTGGCTGAGGATTAAGTTCCAGCCTGATTTTATTTGCGGCTTCCTTTATTTCACTTTTTGATGCGCCGTTTGAAATAACATTCTTTATAATAATGTAGTGATGTTCACGAAGCATGTTTTTACGGGGAAAAGTTAAAGTAAAAATCGGATCATCAGGAACCTTTTTCCAATCAATAAGATTTTCAACAACATAATTATTTGTTTTAAACGGCAGAACAGATCCAACCACATCAATTGCTTCAATTAATTCATCAGAAAGATTTGCAACCTGTGGAATACTTTTATAATTGTGCAGCATATAGGATTTATATGTCATGTTCACCTCGTTTTTTTATTAATTCTTATGGTATTTACCGTAGCTTCAGAAAATCACAGATGGCAAAACCAATTTAAAATAATCTGACTTTTTTTCAAGGCAGAAGCCAAATAAAAATTAATTTCCTGCGATTATAGCCTTAAATCAGGAAATATTTTTTCAGCAATCGTGCGGAAAGATTTCAGGAAATTGGGGCGTCAGACGAAATGAAAAACCAAGCGTTAAATAACTTTTTATTTAATATTCAATTCAAGACTTGTTAAATTTCATATTGAAACTTATACAAATGGATTCCCCTTAACTTATGCAACATAAAACAGCCGTTCTTCTTATAAATCTGGGAACACCTGACAGCTCATCAACAGGCGATGTAAGAAAATATCTTTTTGAATTTTTAAATGATCCACGAGTAATTGATATGCCTGCAATTGCCAGAACAATACTTGTGAATTTAATTATTGTTCCGTTTCGTGCCCCAAAGTCGGCAAAAGTTTACCAGGACCTTTGGGCGAATAATGGATTACCTAATGGAATAAAAGAATCACCGATACTTTATTACGGAAAATCTGTTCGGGAGAAATTACAAAACGCACTTGGAAATGAATTTGATGTTTACCTTGCCATGAGATATAAAAATCCGTCAATTGAAAATGTCCTCGCAGATATTTACAAAAAAAATTATGAGAAACTTTTGGTTATACCACTATTTCCACAATATGCCTCGGCAACAACCGGATCGGTTATCGAAAAAGTAATGAAGCTTGTAAGCAAGTGGTGGGTTATTCCCGAAGTAAAATTCGTCAACCAGTTTTATGATGGCAAAGGATATATTGATGCCATTGTTGAACAATCGAAGAAATATGAACCTGCTGATTATGATCATATATTATTCAGCTATCACGGACTCCCTCTCCGGCAAGTTGATAAAGTTCATAAAGATGGAGCCGGCTGCGAAAAGCACAATTGTGAAACGGAAATAAACGATGCAAATCAATTTTGTTACAAAGCAACTTGTTATGCAACAACAAGACTAATTGCCCAAAGGTTAAATCTATCAAAAGAAAAATATACTGTTTGCTTTCAATCAAGATTAGATAAGGACTGGCTCGAACCTTTTGCTGATAAGATGATAGTTGACCAGGCAAAAAAAGGAGCGAAAAAATTATTGATTTTCAGTCCGGCATTTGTTGCCGATTGCCTGGAAACACTAATTGAGATTGGTGTTGAATATCAAAAATTATTTGAAGAACACGGCGGGGAAAAAGTTCAACTTGTTGAAAGCTTAAATGATCATCCACTGTGGATTGAAACGTTAAAAGGAATGGTTTTAAAATATTGCAAATGACACTTCATGAAAAAATATTAAACGCAGGAGTCGTCGGCGCAGGCGGTGCTGGATTTCCATCTCACATAAAAGCGAAAAACAAAGTTGATTTTGTTATTGCAAATGGTGCTGAATGTGAGCCACTTATTCATAAAGATTATGAACTAATGTTAAACTTTCCAAAAGAAATTGTTCACGGGTTTGAATTGCTGATGGAGAGCACCTCAGCAAAAAAAAGTTTTTTCGGTATAAAAGAAAAAAATGAAAAGGTAATTTTGGCAATAAGCAAACACCTGAATGGGAAAACAGAATTAACAAAACTCGGTGATTTTTATCCTTCCGGAGATGAATTCGAATTAGTATATGCATCAACCGGCAGATTAATTCCTCCGGCAGGAATTCCGCTTGATATTGGATGCGTGGTTAATAATGTGGAAACACTTTACAACATTTCTCTTGCTCAAAAAAATATTTCGGTTACAAAGAAATTTATTTGTGTTGCCGGAGCGGTAAAAAAACCATCTTCGTTTTTTGTTCCCATTGGAACAAGCTTTAAAGATGTGCTTGAATTTGCTGGCGGAATCAAAACAAAAGATTTTGGAATATTTGTTGGCGGCGTGATGATGGGCTATCTTACTTTTGATTTAAATGAAGTTGTTAAGAAAACTACAGCCGGACTTATTGTTCTTCCAAAGGATCACTATCTAATCAAAAGAAAAAATCAACCGGAACATAACTGGCATCGGATTGGAAAATCTGCATGCGATCAATGCAGTTATTGCACCGAGTTTTGTCCGCGCTATTTACTCGGCTATCAGGTTGAGCCGCATAAAGTTATGAGATCACTTGGTTTTACAAAAACAGGTGCCGCCGTATGGAATCAGATGGCAGAACTTTGCTGTTCCTGCGGACTTTGCACTCTCTATGCCTGCCCAGAAGATCTTTATCCCAAAGAAGTCTGTAATAAAGCAAAAATTGAGATGAGAGAAGCTGATGTAAAATTCATTCAGCAGAAACCGGTGAAAGTTCATCCGATTAAAGATGGCAGAAGAGTTCCTCTTTCACAATTAATAATGAAATTAAAGCTTCAGGATTATGATGTTGAAGCGCCATTCAATCCGGAAAATATATCAGTTAAAAAAGTCAGAATTCCGCTTCAACAACATATTGGAAAACCAGCACTGCCTGTTGTAAAAAAAGGCGATAAAGTGGATGCCGGACAGTTAATCGGTAAAGTTCCCGAGGGTGAACTGGGAGCGAATATTCATTCGTCAATAAACGGGAAAGTTAAAGAAGTAACGACAGAAAATATTTTTATTGAGTCATAAGGAGTTAAAATGATCACAAGAAATTCAATCGGATTAATCGAAATGGGAAGCATTGCTTCCGGAATACAAGCTGCAGACATTATGCTTAAAACTTCCGAAGTAGAACTAATGATTTCAAGAACTATCTGTTCCGGAAAATATATGACTTTGATAGCTGGCGATGTTGCAGCAGTAACTTCGGCAGTTGATAATGCCGTGAACATAATCGGATTTGGAGTGATTGATCAATTTGTAATTCCGAATGTTCATCCGACAATATTTCCAGCGATAGCCGGACACAATAATATACAAATGCTTGAATCACTCGGAATAGTAGAATCATATTCAGTTGCTTCACTAATTGAAGCTGCAGATGCCGCTGTTAAATCAGCAAAAGTTGAGCTGGTTGAATTACGTCTGGCAATGGCTCTTGGTGGCAAAGCTTTTTTTAGTGTTACCGGTGATGTTGCGGCGGTCACAAGCGCAGTTGATGCCGGGGCAAAAGTTGTTTCTGAAAAAGGATTGCTCGTTAACAAAGTTATCATTGCAAACCCGCGTCAGGAACTGCTTTCGGAGATGATCTGAAATGATTTAGTCCGCTAAATAATTTTTTGTTATCGGTTATTATTACTTCCGCCCTCTCGTTTCTCCAGAATTCACTTGACTATTAGATTTAAAATGTTATCTTGTAGTTGAGATAATAATGAAACTGGTCTTAAGTTTCATCGAACACAACTCATTGTTCTTTTCCATTATGATTTAATTAAAACTGATTTACAAAGTTATTTGAGGTTAGTTATGAGATCAAAAAAATATCAATGCGAAGGGTGCGGATATTATTGGGATATCAGATCAGGCGAACTAACACCCGAACAATGCCCGATTTGCAGCAGTAAAAAAATTTACAGAGCAATATCTCACAAAAGATTTGCAAAAAAAGCCAGACCCAAATTAAGAAGGTCATATTCAATTTGAGGAAGAACAACTAAAACAACAATCAATTATTTAAAGGAGGGATCATGCGATGAGAATTGCAATCGAATCCAATGATGGAGTAACAATAAAATCTCCGTTTCTCCGGACGAAAGGATATGTTGTATATGAGATCATAGATGCCAGGATACACAACCTTGAGTACCGCGAGACTAAAACAGATGAAGCTGTGAAAACAGATACCGAAATTTTTTCACCACTTAATGATTGTAGTGCTGTAATTTCAAGAGGAATGGACAGAAAAAATCTTGATAGACTGAAAAAAGAAGGCAAAGAAGTGTTCATTACTTTTAAAAATTCTGCTAAGGATGCAGCGAACTTGTATGCAAGAGAAATACTGATTAACAATAATTTTATTAGTTGAACGAGTTACAATTTTCCGGCTTCCATTACATTTCTTAAAAATATCTTTGAATATTTGGGGATATCTGTGTTGTAAAAGCATTTCATATTCTTGTATTATTTTAAAAATCAGTTAAATTTCACTTCGTAAATTTTCTATTCTATAAATTAATAATTGTAATTATATGAGTTCAAACGGAAGACCTTCATGGGACGAGTATTTTCTTAAACTTGCAATGCTTGCCTCTGAAAGAGCAACATGCCCGAGAATGCACTGTGGGTGTGTTCTTGTAAAAGACAGGTTTGTGCTCGCAACAGGATATAATGGTTCATTACCAGGTCAACCTCATTGTGATGAAGTTGGCTGTTTGATTGTTGACAATCATTGTGTGAGAACTAACCATGCTGAAATAAACGCTCTTGTTCAGGCAACAACTCATGGAATTAATATTAAAGGCGCAACAGCATATATAACAAATATGTCCTGCACGACCTGTGCAAAAGCATTAATTGCAGCCGGAATTAAAAGGGTTGTTGTCTTTTCTGATTATCATGATACGCTTGCAACAAAATTTTTCAATGATGCAGAAGTTGAAATAGCAAGAGTTAATATGCCAGGCAAAGTTATAAATTATGATCTGGAGAATTATTCCTCCGCGAAGAAAACGGAAAAATCAAATTAGTAAATCTTGAAAAGCATTAAAGCCTTTCAATATCTGCAAATTCTGCTGGCAGTAATTTTCTGGGGAACTTCCTTCGTTGCAACAAAAACATTGCTTTATGAATTAAAGCCAGTCACGATAATAATTCTTCGGTTGATTTTAGCAAGCCTTCTTCTCTCGGCAATAGCGATTTTTACTAAACGATCTTTTGCTGTCAATCTTAAAAACCATCTCTGGATTCTTTTTCTTGCGCTTGTAGCAGTCTTTCATCTTTGGATACAGGTCACAGGACTTCAGTACACAACCGCATCTAACACAGGTTGGATAATTGGGACAGCTCCGATCTTTATGGCAATTCTTGGATTAATATTTTACAAAGAGAGAATATCAATTTTCCAAATCACCGGAATTTTAATTGCCATTGCCGGTCTATTACTTCTGATTGGCAAAGGAAATATTTTTAATATCGGGCTGATACAAAATAAGGGAGATTTACTTGTTCTGGGAAGTGCATTTACCTGGGGTGTTTATTCTATGATTAATAAAAAAATATCACTCACTTACTCACCGCTTATGACAATTCTGTATTTATTTATTATGATGGTACTGATAATTATTCCATTCAATCTTAATTCTACGGTCATTGACTCAGTAATTAATCTCTCATCGACCGGGTGGATTTCGATTTTATTTCTGGGAATATTTTGTTCAGGGATTGCTTATGTAATCTGGGCGCAAGCATTACGAGATATGGAGTCAGCAAAGGTTGGCGCATTCCTTTACTTTGAGCCCCTTGTTACAGTTATCGCTGCTTCATTTTTTCTTCACGAGGAAATTTTTCTAATGATGATATTGGGCGGAGTACTTATCACGACCGGTGTTTTTATAGTAAACAAAGAATAAGTTGTTATTTTCAGAGTCATTGGAAAGGAAAAAGAAAACCAGGATTTTTAATAATGAAAAATCTATAATTTAACAGAACAGAATAGAGAAAAGATAAAGTGCAAATGATATTTGATAGCGAAAATAACAAACCACAAATTATCTACCCGTGCAAATGGTCTTATAAAATTATCGGGACAAACATCCAGCAGATGATAACTGCTGTTGAAGAGATCGTTAAGGATCTTGAATATGATCTTACCCCATCTAATATCAGCCGCAGGGGGAAATATTTTAGTCTCAATGTTAACGTCATTGTTCCATCGGAAATAGTACGCAATCTGATATTTCAAAATTTATCAAAGCACTCAGCAATCAATTTTGTGATTTGATAAGATCATGGACATAAACGGTTTCATCCCGCAGTCAATAAATTTTAATTGTTGGAAACATCACGCCGGGTTTATAAAAAACCAAATAGAACAAATCAAAAGCAAAAAAGATGTAGAAGCGCTCACTTCATGTCTTTCAAAAATTGGCGGATCTCAAATGGACCTGTATCTGGGAAATCTTTCACCTAAAGAAATTTCAAACGAGGTTATGAGTTCATTAAAACAGAAAAAAATATTTTCATTGGAACAATATGTTAAATGGCTTTCGGTGAACGACAAAGATTATCGGCTTCTACCGATGAAAGACAAATCTGTCTGGATACTTCGGCTTGGTGAAAATCCTGAACGATATATTCATATTCATCCCGGAAGACATTCGCCCAACACAATACGTGTAAAAGCAACCACACTAAAAACAATAATTCTGATTCTTTCTTTAAAACAGATTGGGGAAATAAAATCATTCGAGACCGAAACTATCAATCAAGTAAGAATAAAATATTTAAATGAACCACCATTAAAATCAATTTCGAAAGCATCGGGACTTTCAAGGCTAATAGATCTGTTTCAAACAGGTTTAAATTAAATTAGAACAATTAAAGCATAATCTGAATATGCTGTAAATCACCTGTATTACAAATTTTAAAACGAATACCTAAAGTTTTTCAAAATATCCTTTTCAAACCCCTTCTGACAAACAATTTATTATTTGCTTAATGCTCAAACATCACAGTCTAAAACCCATATTTCTAGCTCCTGTGTGATACTTGTCAAAATGTAGTATTTGTCCGTCTGTTAATTTTGATACCGCTGAACAAAGATTCTTAAATAAATTCTATCGTATTACACTCATTTTTATAAAGGATTAGTTAAATTTACAGCCAAAACTTTTCTTCAATAATAATCATGAACAAAATATTCATGACTAACTTAGTCTTTCCTAAAAAATCAATTTTGAGTAACTAATGGAAAAATATTTTTTGCTTTTAATAACGCTGCTTGTGTTTTTGTCTGATATTGGATATTCACAGCCGCAGATTCTCACGCTTGATGATGCAATTCAACTGGCTCTTAAAAACAACAGAGAAATAAAAATTTCATCTCTAAATGTGGAAAAGTCAACCGCTGCTGTTAGAGAAGCATTTGGGTATGCACTACCAAGCTTTGATATTGCAGCGGATTTTTCTCATTACTTGAAAAAACCAAAAATGCCATTCCCGGATTTTAAGGCACTACTTACCAACGCGACCTACAGCATTCTCTTCGATGAAAATGTGATACCCAGGGATGAAAGTAAATTTCTTCCTGTTGAAAACACACTTCAGTCGTTTGCGCTGGACAATTCTTATTCAGCTTCGGTTACATTGACGCAGGTTTTATTTAGCTCCGCAGTGTTTGAAGGAATCGGGGCAACGCAAACTTATTATGACCTTTCCAGAGCAGAGTTAGATAACACAGTCTCTAAAACAGTTTTATCAGTGCAGAATGCATTTTATGGTGTTCTTCTGGCAAAAGCAGTTCTTAACATTACAGAAGGCAGCTTTACTAACGCTCAGGAAAATTTTGATAATGTTAAAGCTCTCTATAACCAGGGAATGGTTTCAGAATTTGATATGCTTCAGGCTGAAGTGCGGGTTGAAAATATCAGACCAGTTTTACTTAAAATGGAAAATGTTTTAATAACATCAAAAGATGGTTTGAAGATGGTTATTGGTGTTAACCAATCCGCCGAGATAGATGTATCGGGAACGATAGAGCTTGACTCAATAGATATTAGCCACGAGGAAGAACTAATTCAGGAAGCACTACATTCTAACTTTGATATAAAAAGTCTGGAATTAAAAAGACAGGTTGATGAAGCATTTGTTCAGTTAGATGTTTCCGAATATTGGCCAACACTGGCAGCTTTTGGTAATTACACTTACGCCGGATCCTCAGATTCATGGGCATTCCAAAACTATAATTACTCACTTGTCGGATTAAGATTATCATTTAATCTCTGGCAGGGAAACCGCACTAAAAATGCGGTTGAACAGTCAACAATTACAGTAAAGCAAACAGAAGAACAACTAAAACAGTTAAAGGATTTTACAATACTCGGAGTAAATTCTAAAATTCAGGAGATCAAAAGAGTAAAATCTTTAATTGAAGTGCAGGAACGTGCAGTTAAACTTGCACAGCGAGCGTACGATATTTCAAAGGTAAGATACAACGAAGGAGCAGGCAGCCAGCTTGAATTACAAAACGCCGACCAGGACCTCAGACAGGCAAAGTTAAACAGAGTGCAGGCGGTTCATTCATATCTGATTACAAAATATGAACTTGATCAGCTTCTTGGCAGAACAAATCCGCTATATCTTTCTTATTTCAATGATGATCAAAAGTAAAAATTTAATTGTTTGATAAAGGAGACCTAATCTTATATGAAAAAATTTTTTAAGAATCATTTTACAGCCCTGACAGTAACTTCGTCACTCGTTTTAGTTTCTATGTTAAATGCTTGCGGGGAAAAAGCGCAGGAGAGCAATCCACCCAAAACCGAATATACTGACACAGTATCTGTTGAAGCAGAAGTAGTTAAGTTGAGTGAACTTAACATATCAAGATCGTTTAGTGGTACACTTGAAGGCGAAGAGCAAGCGAACATTGTTTCAAAAATCCCTGAGCGAATTGTGGGAATAAAAGTTAGCGTCGGTGAACATATTCAGGCAGGAACTGTTATGTTCGAACTGGACAAAGGCGGAGCTTCCTCACAATTTTATCAATCGCAGGCTGTTTTTCTTAATGCGCAAAAAGATTATGAAAGAATGAAAAATTTATTCAACGAGGGTGCTGTATCAAGACAAGCATTGGATCAGACTCAAACAGGTTTCGAAGTTGCAAAAGCAAATTTTGATGCCGCAAAGAACACAGTCGAAATTACTTCTCCAATTTCCGGAGTTGTTACTGCAATAAATGTAAACATAGGTGAGATTGCAAACCCTGCGATTGTTATGGCTACAGTAGCAAACATATCAAGAATGAAAGCCAAGTTTAATGTTGGCGAGAGCGAAGTACCAAGTTTTTATACCGGACAACAAGTTCAGATATATTCAGAAATGAATCCTGATGTAATTCAATCAGGAAAAATTTTCCAGCTTTCTAAATCTGCAAATGTTCAATCACGCACATTTGAAATGCAGGCAATCTTTTCAAACACAAATGACAGATGGTTTAAGCCCGGAATGTTTTGCAGGGTAAATGTTAATCTTAAAACTAAGAAAGACGCACGTGTCATTCCCCTCGCTGCAGTCGTGAAATCAAATAACACAAACGGAGTTTATCTGATAAACGATAACAAGTCATACTATAAAACAATAACAACCGGCATCACAGACGGAAAACTTATTGAAGTTGTGTCCGGATTAAACGTCGGAGATAAAATTGTAACTCTCGGGATGAATAATCTTAAAGACGGGACCGTTGTGGTTATTTCAAATAATTAAATTATTAAAACACATCAAAAAGAAATTTTGGAATAGAAGATGAAATTAGCGGATGTATCAATAAGACGACCTGTATTTGCAACAATGATGATTATGTCTTTGATTGTACTTGGACTTTTCTCTTATTTAATGCTTAATGTTGACCTTTATCCTGATGTTGATATTCCTTTCGTTGTCATTACAACAGTTTTGCCGGGTGCCGGTCCCGAACAAATAGAAACGGATGTAACACAAATTATCGAAGAGGCTGTCAATCCCGTGGAAGGTGTTGATTATATCCAATCAACTTCACAGGAAAATGTTTCTATTGTAATAATAGCTTTTAAGCTTGAAATAGACGGGAAAGATGCAGCTCAGGATGTGCGTGAAAAAATTGCAGCCGTTCGTGCTGAATTGCCTTTAGAAATTGAAGATCCAATAATACAAAGATATGACCCGGCAAGTTTTCCAATAATGAACTTGTCGGTTTCCGGCAATATGTCCGACAAAGATATAACAACATTTACTAAAGATGTTGTGAAGAAAAGATTAGAAAATATTCCCGGCGTTGGTGCTGTTCAGTTAGTTGGCGGATCGGAAAGAGAAATTGAGATAGAAGTTGATGCTGCGAGATTACGAGCATACGACATTTCTATTCAGGATGTAATTATGAGCATCGGAAACCAGAACGTAGAGATCCCCGGAGGCAATGTAACAGAAGGATCCCGCCAATTGCTTGTAAGAACTATGGGTAAATACAACAGCGTTCAGGATTTTAATAAAGTAATTGTTGCCACGCCACAAGGCAAACCAATCTATTTATCCGATGTTGCAACGGTCATTGATGGAATTGAAGAACAAACCAGCTTAACCAGAGTTAATGGTAAAATTGCTGTCGGACTAAACATTATAAAACAATCAGGCAGCAATACAGTTCAGGTTGCACAATCTGTGAACAAACAAATTGAGAAAATGCTGACAGAAACTCCGGAAGGCGTTTCTATAAACGTAGCACAGGATAATTCTATTTTTATTGAACATTCCATAAATGATGTTTTGTTTGATATTATATATGGAGGATTGTTAGCGGTTCTTGTTATCTATCTGTTCCTCGCAAACTTCAGAGCAACAGTAATCAGCGGGTTGGCATTGCCTTCATCTATAATTGCAAGTTTTATAATTATGTACGCTTTGGGTTTTACACTAAATATGATGTCTTTACTGGCACTATCACTTGCAGTCGGATTGTTAATTGATGATGCAATAGTGGTAATTGAAAATATTTATCGACATATGCAGCAAGGCGAAACACCATTGGAGGCTGCAAAATCTGCTTCGGAGGAAATTGGACTTGCAGTAATGGCAACAACGTTTACAATAGTCGCTGTCTTTGTGCCGGTAGCATTTATGCCTGGAATCGTTGGAAGATTCTTTTATGAATTTGGCATAACAATATCCGTCGCAGTTCTTGTTTCTTTATTTGTTGCCTTTACACTCACCCCAATGCTGTCTTCAAAATGGCTTCACAGAGAGGATGAAGAACTTTCTCCCAAAGGAAATATTTTAAACCGGCTTTTATATTTTTTCAATCACAATTTTGATAAGCTGAATGGAAAATATGAAAAAGCTTTACGATGGTCGCTGTCTCACAGAAAAACAACAGTATTTGGCTCAATAGCAATTTTTATTGTCAGCTTTTTTTTGATGGGAATGCTCGGTTCGCAGTTCTTTCCTGATACAGATCGAAGCGAGTTTAATATTGTTGTCAATGCTTCACCAGGCAGTTCACTTGAGCAAACAAGTTTGATCTGCGAAAAAGTCGAAACGTTGGTCAAAGCCATTCCCGAAGTAAAGCTCCTGTTCACAACGATTGGTTCGGGAAATAATCCTGTTACAAATGCTAACATTCTTGTGAAGCTGGTTCCAACACACGAAAGAAAAAAATCGGACAGAAAAATAATGTCCGAGATAAGAAATAAAATAAAATCAATTCCGGGGGCAAACTTTAGTGTTAGTCCTATTGGAGGACCTGGCGGCAATGAAAAACCGGTTACTCTTAGTATTCGGGGAGAAGACTTAAATCAGCTTGAAAAAATTGCTGATAAGGTTGAAGCAATCGTTAAGTTAACGCCGGGCGCTGTTGATGTTCAAAACAGTCTTGAACTTTCAAAACCCGAAATCAGAATTAATATTGATAGAGAAAAGGCTTCTGACCTTGCTGTTAACCCTTACTTAATTGCTTCAACAATTCGCGCAATGGTTGATGGCGCAGTAGCGACTCAATATAAAGAAGGCGATGATCAGATTGATGTTAGAGTCAGATTAAAGAAATTGGACAGACAAAACCTTAATGACATTTTACCTCTCACGGTTAAAAGTAATAAAAAAATTGGCAACAAGGATTTTCTTGTACCGATTACCGACATTGCTGCTGTTACGCAAGATGTAGGACCCTTGAAGATAAACAGATACGCAAGACAAAAAGAAATTCGGGTAGATGCAAATCTTGATGGCAGATTTTTGGGCGTTGTCCTTAATGATATATTAGCGGAAACCTCAAAGCTAAATTTGAAACCGGGCTACTCAATAAATGTTATTGGTCAGGGAGAAATGCAGGAGGAATCAATGACTAATATGTTGATTACTTTACTGCTTGCAATTGTGTTTGTGTATATTGTTTTGGCGGCACAGTTTGATAGTTTCGTCCACCCATTCTCTATCATGCTTGCATTGCCCTTATCCATAATTGGCGCGGTGATAGCTTTGTTAATATTTGGAAGTTCTCTTTCGGTTATGTCTATGATTGGTATTATTATGTTGATGGGGTTAGTAACTAAAAACGGGATATTACTTGTTGATTATACAAATGTCCTGCGTGAGCGTGGAATGTCGCGCTTTGATGCTCTGATAAAAGCAGGACCAACAAGGTTACGTCCTATATTGATGACAACATTCGCGATGATTTTTGGAATGATGCCCGTTGCAATTGCACTTGGCGAGGGTGCAGAGTTCCGCGCACCAATGGGTCAGGCTGTTATTGGCGGATTGATAACTTCAACACTCCTGACCTTATTTATTGTGCCGGTAGTTTATTCTCTACTTGATGATCTCGGATCAAAAAAATTATTCGGGTTTATCCGGAAACTGATTCCGGGAAATAAAAAATCAAATCAGACAAATGTACAAAGGGGGTAATTATATGAAACTCACTTTTTTAGTTTATCACGATATTATTGATGACAGAGTATCAGGAGCACTGGACGAACTTAAAATTGATTACTACACTCGCTGGGAAGATGTTAAAGGAAAAGGTCATGACACTGATGCACATCTTGGAAATCGCCCGTTTCCCGGCTACAACAACGTAAGAATGATTGCATTTGTTGATGAGGCGGTTTTAAATCAACTTATCGTAAAAATAACTGATCTCAATAAATCAATTGAGAGAGATGACAACAAAATAAGACTGTTTCAGGTTCCACTTGAGAGAATAGTATAGCTTAGAAAGCGGAATTAATTTTAAAAGGTTCAGTTTATGAAGTAGAACAGATTATTAGTCTGTTCTACATTGTGATTAAAATTAATTTTGGCTTGGTTCTGTTGCGAGAAGTTCTTTCTCTATCGCAGAGATGAAAGATTCCTTTGGAAGAGCCCCAACAGCTAACTTTGGTTGTCCAGCTTTTGGAATGAATAAAAGCGAAGGAATGCTTTTTATTCCAAACACAGCTCCAAGTTCCTGCTCTTCATCCGTATTAACTTTATAGAAATTTACTTTTCCTTTATACTCAACGGAAAGTTCATCAATTATTGGCGCGACCATTCTGCAAGGACCGCACCACGGTGCCCAGAAATCAACAACAGCAGGAATTTCTCCCTCAAATTTCCAGTCCTGGTTTTTTTCATAATCAAATACTTTTTCCAAAAACGTTTGTTTTGTCAATTGTTCAGCCACTTTATTTTTTCCTTTCTTGTTCGGCGATTAGTTTAATTATCAAAAAATGTTTTTTCACTCTCTTCTTATAAGAAAGTTGTGTGTTGTGCATTATATAGCCGCCAACACTCTTTGCAATTTTTCCTGCACTTCAGTTGCTATTGGTTCCATCTCGTCGTTTTCAATTATCCAGGTCATCACCATCGGATCGAAAACAGAGACTACTGTCTTACCTTGTTTTTCATAGACAATAACATTGCAAGGCAGAAGCAAACCAAGTTCTTCTTCTGCTTGTAACGCTTTATGTGCAATTGGAGGATTGCATGCACCAAGTATTACATACTTTTTAAAGTCCACATTGATTTTTTGTTTCAGTGTTTCTTTAACATCAATTGAAGTTAGAACACCAAAACCTTCTTTTTTCAATTCTGTTGTAACTTTTTCGATTGCCTGCTCATAAGGCAATCCAATTGTTTTTGAAAATCCATATTGCATTTTTTCTATCCTTTCGATATCAATTATTTTTTATCTGACTTCTTTAATGTTGAAAGTTTCAATGACGCATAAATCGGGCAAAACCCAGTTAAGCCTGTAAGCAAGAACGCAACGGCAAAGATTGCCAAAACAATAACCGCAGTTCCGGTGATCTGATTTGTGAAATAAAGAATTGCGATAATTACTGCCAGAAGTATTCTTATACCTTTATCCACCGAACTCAAATTCTTTTTCCCCGCAAAACGGGATTTCTCTTCGTTCAACATTTTTTATTCTCCTTCGTTTGTCCCGGCTTGATTTTGTCGGGACGTATTTTTAAATATTAATTTAACTCGTTTCCAATCAGTCAGTATCAAACCTATCATTGTGCCATACATCGTACTATTAATGGGACTCCCGGTTATAACGCAGCTTCCATTGCATCCGATAAAATTGTAATAAAGAAATCCACCGAGCGCACCAAGCAGAACAGGCAGAAATAATTTTATTTTGTTCCAGATCATTTCAAACCCGCCGCGTTCCATCTTAAAATTCCACCTCTCAGGTTTGAAGCATTAAAACCAAGTTTTCTGAGCTTTGATGCCGCATTCAGACTACGGTTTCCGGTTTGGCAGTAGCAGATTATTTCTGATGCTTTAAATTTTTTTAGCTCCCCTTCATTAGCTGAAATAGAGGAAAGCGGAATATGATACGAACCCCGAATGGAATTTTTCTTTCTTTCTGTCTCAGTTCTTACATCAAGAAGAATAACGTTTCGCTCTTTCTTAACTTTTTGCGAAGCTTCCTGTGCAGAATATTGTTTTATAGTTTTTATCAGAAGAATTTTTCTGATGATGTAAAATGCTATTAACGCAATTAGTGTGTATAGAAATATTTGTTCGGTTGACATAGAATAATTTTATTGTTTGCTGAAGGTTTGATAATTGAATTAAGAAAAGGATTCAAATCAAACAGAAGCCGATCGAATTGTTTGATCTTTCGGTATTGTGTTAAATAAATTGAGAAGAAGAAATATTATTTTCTTCTTTTCATATAAACATTATAAATGAACATCATTATTGCTGCTGCCACACCAACTAATCCGATAATCAAAAAAACCATTTCGGGTTTTCCAACTTCCCTTCTTCCGAAGTTGTGATAAATCCATCCGCCAAAAGTTCCGCCGAGCGTCCAGGCAATTGCAATCGGCAGGAAAGCAAATCCCTGAAAAAGAGCGGCTTGCCCCTTCGGCGCGAGGTCAGCAAGGTATTCATAGAAACGGGGAGCCTGTGTTTGTTCGCCAACTGAGAAGATGAAGATAGTTGCAATGATTAATCCAAGACCAACAGTAATTCCTGCGGCAGCCGAGAAGTAAAGCAGGAACCAGCTTAAAGCTGCAAATACAAACCCGATCATAATTGCTGTGGGTGTAGGAATATTTTTAGTCAGTCTGTTGATTGGTATTTGCAGCAGAATAATTGTCCATGCGCCAACCGAAAGAATTAATTCGATCGGGGCATCGGGACTAATGTAATCAGAAATGTAAAACGGAATCACGATAAAAAATTCCCAGAACACTATCCAGTATAAAGCAAATATCATAAGAAAAATCATGAACTTAATATTTTTTATCACAGTGAAAAGATTTTTTATTACTTGAACGAGACTATCGCGCTGTTCATCAAGTTTAGCCTGTGGTTCTTTAAAGAAAAAGAGCGTAACCAGAAACATAAGCGCACAACTTATTGCAGAAACAAGATATACAAACTGAATTCCGAAAGAATCTCTTACCAGATATGCAAGGAATGGACCGATAGCTGCACCCATATTAACAAGCCAGTAATAAATTGCGTAGCCGAATGATTTTGTTTCTTTGGTTGTTGTAAGAGCAACAGTTCCAAGTACGCTCGGCTTGATGAATGAACCGCCGATTGCAGTGAAGATTAAAATGAAACTTAAAACAATAAAAAGATTAGTGTCAGAATAGTAACTTTCAAATCCTGACATACCGGTTGATCCGATCAGAAAATATCCGATAGCCAGAACAAAGAAAGCAAAAGAGAAAGCTTTTTTAAAACCAAATTTGTCCGCAAGTGCGCCCGCAAATATGGGGAGGAAGTAAATCAATCCGCCAAAGATAGAGGAAAGTTGTCCGGCTTCAACTTCATCAAACCGGAGATGATCTCTGAGGAAAACACTGAGAATAGTTGCCTGACCATAGTAAGCAAGTCTCTCAAAAAGTTCCATGCCGTTTGCAACCCAGAAGGATGGTTGAAAGCCAGCTTTAAGTTGGGCAAACAAACTTCTTTTTTCCACAGAGAATCCTTTCGAAAATTTTTGTGTGCAATTTATGAAGTTTCTATCATAAAATTCATGTGTTATTTAACTAACGAATTAAATATATTCGCTCCATCACTTAAAAAATATTACAAATCATTAAGGAGGAATTATGTTTAAAATAAATAGTTGGTTCTTATTATCGGCGGTACTATTTGTTACTTCGGCAGGTCTGGCAGAGCAGCCCATTTTTGTGAAGGAATTTTTGGGGCAGGCAGATTTTGTAAAAAGCAGACTTTTACAGCTTGCAGAAGCGATGCCTGAAGACAAATACAATTGGACTCCGGGCGAAGGAGTCAGAACTGTTGGTGAGGTTTACATGCATGCTGCAGAATCTAATTATTATATGCTAAGCCTTATTAAAGGGGAAAAAGATTATACAGAACCTCCTGTGAGCAAATCAGATAAAAAAACGGCGCTGGAATCGCTGGAAAAATCTTTCGACAATCTGAAAGAAACCGCTGCGAAATTTACAGACGAAGATCTTAATCGGGAAATTGATGCTTTCGGGATGAAATTCACGGTAAGGAATTTTATGGTTACGATACTGAATCATCTTCACGAGCATCTTGGTCAGTCAATTGCTTATGCAAGAATGAACGGTGTAACACCACCCTGGAGTAAGAAAGGCGAATAGTATTTTTTGGAAGGGCACTCTTTTGAGTGCTCTTTTATTTTAAGTTTTAATTTCCAGAAAAGTTTATTCCGCTAACTTTTAAAATGCTTATCAGCAAAATAACAGCACCAATCCATTGAACAATATCTAAAATATTACCGCGGAGAAAATATTCCAGAATAATAGCAGTAAACGGAAAAGCAAGCTCGCAGATAGTTGCAACCGAAGCGCTGATTCTTTTCAAACCATAATAATAAAGAAAGATTGCTGTTCCGCCAGTGGTTAAAGCAATTATTAAAAAAACAATAATTTGAGTTGCTGTTATATCGGGAATGTTTTTAGTATCTCCTATAAAAACAACAATCACTAACATTATTACGGCGGAAAACAGGAATCGTAGATATGTTCCCATACCGAAAGAAACATTTCTAAGCGCACGTTTACTTAATACAGTCGATGCACTGAAAGACAACGCTGCCAATAGGGAAAAAATAGCAGCAACAGTAGTTTTGTCGCCTGTTGAAAAGTCAGGAAGATTTGTCCCGAATGTCATAAAGTATGCACCAACAATAGCAATTCCAGCCCAAAATATGAATCGGAAACTAAGTTTTTCTTTTAGAAAAACAGATGCCAGAGCAATCGCAAACACAGGCTGTAATTTTTGAAGCAGGATTACAACAGAGAGATTAACAAAATTAACGTAAAACAATGCTTTGGTTATTGCCATTGTACCAATAGCTCCACCAAACAGCGCCAACAAGAAGAAAGCCAGCCAGTCTTTTGTCTTTAAAAACTTTAACGATGGAAGATGTCTGATGAAGTAAGGTGAAAGCAGTATTGCTACAATCGTGCTTTCAACGAAAACAACCAAAGGAACCGGAAGGCTAAACAGTGCGGGGCGGAGAACGATTCCATCCACACCCCACAAACTTGCTGCGATAATTACAAACAAAGGTGACAGATTATTTTTTATAGATAGCTGATTCTTGTCGGAGTTCATTTAAAATTAATTTATTTAATTTATGTTTGGGTATAAATTTATTTAATAATTCTATTAATAATAATTACTAATCGAGATTAGAGATCCTGATATGATAACCAAGTTAAAACTCCCGGCATCGCTTTTCTTTTTTGCTCTCCTGTTGATACTTTGGTCATGTTCCTCCATTTCAGTTTTCAGCCCGGAAGCCTATAAACAAGCAGTTGATTTAAAAGTAGAATCTTTGAATCTAATGTCGTTTGCTACCGAACCATTTGTTGAACATGAAGACGAGGTAAGTTTTTTGAAGACCGAACTTGACAAAGCTTACGAGTTTGCACTCGGAAGACCGAGTAATGAAATATCCACCGAACAATGGAAAATATTAATCGACAAAGACGGAAACCTTCTCGGCGGTTTTTTAAATCGTTGGGAAACCGAAGGGATGCTTGGCGAAATGTTCGTTACAGAAATGCAATCATTGGTCGGTGATGCATTTGATACAATCATTGGTCTTGAAAGCGGAAAAATAGATCCATCAGAATCTAAATAGAGGAGAGCCTTATGCCAACATTTAACGATTTTATATCAACAGTGAAAAATGATCTGCTTGATTTTGCCAAAGAAAATTTTGAAGAGTATAAGGATGAGCTGCTTAAAGACGGCAGCACTTTCCTTGAAAAAACAAGATCAGACATTGAACGATGGACAGAAGGACTTGCATCAGGCGCCTTAAGTCCAGCAGATTTCGAATTTCTTTTAAAGGGGAAAAAAGACATTGCTCAAATGGAAGCGCTGAAACAAATCGGTTTGTCAAAGATAAGAATCAGTAAAATTACAAACGGAATAATTGATGTGATGGTAGGAAGTGCGGTAAAAACATTTCTTTAATATTTTTATAAATTAAAATATAACAGAGGTAAAAAATGGATCAATCAAAAGAACAAACAGCAGCAATACTTACACAAATTCTGTTTTCAAAACTTGCGCACAGATTTTTTGACAAATACACCGATTATGAAATGCAATCAGGATTTTTGAAAACAGAAATAATGAAGGTATATCATAACTTTCTGTCGGAGCTAAATAATTTACCGGAGACAAAAAAGAAATAGCAGGAAAATCAGCCACCGGCTCTCCTGAAAAATTCGACAGGGAATGATTCCGTCCCCGAAGAACCAACTTTCACACCGCATAAAAATTCAGTAATTTTACCACGCATCCTTAGCTCAGTTGGTAGAGCATCTGACTCTTAATCAGCAGGTCGCGGGTTCGAATCCCGCAGGATGCACGAAAGATAATTATTTTTCTTCCCCGCTTATGCGGGGCTTTTTATGCCCATTCTTTTATCTTGATATATATGAAATAATCTTCAATCTTTCTTTTATTAATTATAATAATTTAGGATAAGATTCGTGAGAATTATAATTTTATTAATATCGATGTCAATGATAGGTTTTGGTGGATGCGAAAATGAATCCAACAGCAATAAAGTAGAAAACAAAATAGACAAAGGAGCAGTTGTTAATATGGCAAATTTGGATAAGGCAACTTTCGGTTCCGGATGTTTCTGGTGTACCGAGGCAATATTTGAAAGATTAAATGGCGTTGTAGATGTTGAATCAGGGTATTCCGGAGGGAAAGTTGAAAATCCAACCTATGAAGAAGTTTGTACCGGAACTACAGGTCACGCCGAAGTAACCCAGATAACCTATGATTCATCTGTGATAAGTTTTGACGAATTGCTGGAAGTCTTTTGGAAGACACACGACCCGACAACTTTAAACAAACAGGGTAATGATATTGGCACACAATATCGTTCAGTAATATTCTATCACAATGAAAAACAGAAAAATCTTGCGGAAAAATACAAAACAGAACTTGATAAGTCCGGCGCATGGGAAAATCCGATAGTAACTGAAATTTCTCCCTTTGAAAATTTCTATTCTGCAGAGAATTATCATCAGGATTACTACAACAACAATCCAAACCAGGGCTATTGCACTTTTGTAATTGCTCCAAAGCTTGAGAAGTTTGAGAAGGTCTTTAAGTCCAAGCTAAAGAAAAAATAATATCATAACTTAAAAACCCTTTCTTTCCGCAAGGGATATTTAAATTTAGTTTTTGTTTTACTCTTTGTCCCGTACTAATGGAGTTGAAGACATTCTAACCAAGTCTGCTACTGTAGTTACCCGGTTATCAAGCTGGAAAAATTTTCCAACAAGCTGTGCGGGTAATTTTTCAAACATTTTATTTATAAATTCTTGTCTCAAATCCAGCAACTCCTGATATGACATCATTGTCTTGTTTATCAAATCTTTTGCTGTTACATCATCCATTCCATAATAATTCATCATATATTCCTCAGTAAGGTTTGCCCTTTGATCGAATATCGGGCTTCGGGCAGCCATATACTCATCAAACACCGGCCAGAAAACTTTTGCTTCGTCCTCAGTTAATATTAAGTTCGATTTAACAATTTCTTTAAATGTACCACCAACATCTTTCTTTAATCCATCGATGTAAGTTGAATCAAAACTCTCTATCTGCGCGAAGCTTAAAGATGAGATTAAAAGAGTAAAAAGTATTATTAATGTTTTCATTATGCCCTTTCCTTAATAAATTTTATTATTGGTTTATTACAGTTGAAATTTGTGTGGACTAAAATATTGAATGGCGGGCTATTTACAAAGGTGATCTAAAAGCTAAAAGCAAGCCCGGCGGTTAAATCGTATTGAAGTATATATGTCCCTCCACTAATGAAAATGCCACAATATCCATCACTGCAAAAGATTGATGCACTGGAAAAGTAAACCGGAACCAGAAACCTCCACTGCAACCTTGCAGCAAGATTTTCAGTGAAATAATATTTAATTCCTCCGCCAGCAGTAAAAGAAAATTCCAACTCACTATTTATTTTTTCGTCTGTTGGCTTGAAGTAAGTTGCACCAAGCGTAAATACAGCAAATGGTCGGAAGCTCCCCGTTTCTGTTTCTACATGAGCACCTGCCTGAAAATATTCCACACTCATATCAAACAGATATTTTACGGTGTCAAAATATTCCTGCCTGAAACGTACCTCTGTATTTAATCTGTCATACAAAAACTCAATAAGCAAATCATCACTTATTCTGATATCAACAGCTGCACCATAATTAAAATTATGATCTATGACCAGTTCACCATCAAGTGTATTTAAGTTACTCGATAGAAAGTATCCGGCAAAAGGGGTAATTTCAAATTGCTGGAGTGTGTATTGTGCAAATATGGAAGAAGCAAACACCACAATTGAGATTGATGAGAGAAGAAATATGCGTGCTTTTTGAAAAATAGAACTATTCACACTTTAAATATACCCTTTAAGAGCAACGTCATCTATAATTTTAATGAAAAATTTTCTTTAACGCGAATGTAATTAATTAAGTTAAAAGGAAAGACCGGAAAGGTTAATAAATGTGCTTGATGTTTATAAAAGAAGAAGCTTCGGAATAAAAATTTAATGAGAGGATTAGTTAATCGTAGTAAATTCCAACGAAGTTATATTCCGGATGAGTTTCAGAAGTATTTACACCACGCGTGTTAAACTTCATTTCCTGACCGGGAGCTAAATCAAAAACTGTTGCACTCGTTTCTTCGCCCGCAATGACATATTTAATAAAAACATTTTTTATCGGCTTACCAAGATTGTTGCGTATCTTTCCTTCAACAACAGCAAAATAGGATCCGCCGGAGCCTTCAGAAGTCTGAACATACTTACCCGGCTGCTGGGAAATTTGAAGCTTTCCTGTTACCTTTATATCTTCTGTTCTCTCCATCGAAAGAAGATAATAAATGCCACCACCAATGCCGGCAATTATAATTATTATTGAAAGAAATCTTACCATTTTAGTCCAATTTTTTCAATTCTCTTTAGTTGTTGTTTTTACAAATACTATTCCCTTAATTTTAAGGTCAAAAGTCGATATGGCAGCTTTTTAGAGGAAATAATTATAAAATACAGGTAAAATTGAAAGACCATGACGGGATTAATTTTATAGACAGTTCAATGAGATGACAAATCTGTCACCAAATTATCCACAATTAAGAAGTTATTTCACTATTGACAAGCAACCACGACAAATTGTGTTCATCTGAAAAACACTTTTCGTATATCTTCGATGTTGTTAAATGGTCGAGGTGGAGCCAAATAATTTTCGAGGAATTTATAAATCTTCAACCGTATTGAAAGAGCGAGTTTAGTATCCTGCCTGTCGAATGAGTGACCACCAGGTAAATCCTGAAATATTTCGTACTCAAAATCTTTGTTTAAAGTTTTTAATGTATCAATCAGCATTTTCACCTCAACTACGTTTACGTCTTCATCATTTGTATTTGTATGAATAAGAAGTGGTGTTTCTAGTTTGTATGCATTATGGAGAGGAGATCTTCTTCGATATTCCTCAGGATTTTGTTCAACTGTTTCCTCGATATGATATTTTGCAGAATAGAGATCAATGTAATCTTTTTCCATATAGCTCAATCTTGTAATCAAATCACTAACCGGAACGCCAGCGAAAGCCACATTATAATTTTCAGGATAATTAAAAATACTCATCAAGCTGATCAAGCCTCCGTGGCTCCACCCAACAATTCCAACTCTTTTCGGATCTACAAATTCATAATTGTCCAGCATATACTTTCTGCTAGAATCAACATCATCAATTTCTCTACCACCGTAATCAATTTTTTCATAATGTGATTTACCATAGCCAGTGCTTCCCCTGTATTCAGCAGAAACAACGACATATTGTTGAGCAATTAATTCTTTCACTATGTGTAAATAATAAGTCGAAAAGTTTGCGTGCACTCCGCTGTGCGGAAATACTATCAACGGATATTTTTTGCTGAAGTCAATATCCTTCGGGATGAAAACGTACGACCAGAATTTAACAGGATTGCCGAACGCAGGATCGGTCGTATCAGTTTCTTTCCATTTCGGTGGGCCCGTTATAAAAATTTTGTCAACGTAAGCAACATCACCAAGTTTTTGAAACCACACAATATCATCAATATTTTTTTCGAGAACATCTAATCTGTGTTCTAGACTCGCATTGTAGTTAAGAAGTGAATCTAATTTATGAACAAGGATTGTATCCGTTTGCGGGAGAATTGTAGCAGAAGTTATAAAAGTTAAAAGCAGAATCAATTTTTTCATTTTGTTTCCTTTTTTGAGGATGATAAATAATTATCAAAAGTACATATATTTTTACCATCTCTGATTTGTGAAAACGACATTAGCTGTTTTGTTTCTAATAATATGATTTAACAATTCATTTTTATTTATCTGTCTTCCGTCGGAGACATGAACGAAAAGGTAATTATTCAGAGATTCAACAGATTCAGAGATTGCTTTCTCAATCTTTTTCGAAAAGAGATTTATGCCCAACTCTCTGCAAATCTTAAAAATGATTTTGGACAGAAGCTTATTCATAAAAGCCTGATGAAAAAAATATTCCGCAAGATATTCTGTATGAAACGAAATAAGAAGCGTTGGATAATTTAATTTCATCAGCTCATTTTTAATTGAGGGAAGAAAAAACAGTTCGGCACCCTCGGTATCCATCTTTATAAAATCTGTTTTGGTAATTTTTTCTTTATCAAGAAATTCTTTAAAGGTGATTGTTTGGACCGTTGCCTTATCATTTCTATCACGAGCTCTTTGGATTAGGCTTGAAGCGGAATCACCAAAAACATTCCGTGAAAATAAAGTTTGAGTTGAGCTGCTGTTCCATATAGCGAGATTATGACATTTAATTTTATCACTTATCTGCGAATTCAGATTCACATTATATACAAGCTGTTTAAAGATAACGGGATCCGGATCGATAGAATGAACAAATGAAGCGAGATGAGCAGCATAAATTGTCAATGGCCCAGCCCAGCTTCCGATATCTAATACAACATCAGATTCTTTAATAAATTTTTTGAAGACGGAAAAGGACTCTGGTTCCCATTTTCCCGATGCAATATGCTTCCAGATTCTTTCGAATTGAAACGGACTGATTGTAAAATCAAATTCTCCAATATGGATTTGAAGATTTTCCATCAAGGCAAATTATTTTATTCTTCAAGCAATTCAAACCGTACCCGTAGCGATACACTCATTTCTACGTAGTGTGGCAAATCAATCAAAGTTTCACCTGGTCTTGGCGCAGAGATTGCCATTGCATTCCCGGCATCTGACGGATAGTGATGCGAAGTTTCAATACTTATTATTTCTCCAAGTTTTTTACCAGAGTTCTTTGCGGTCAGTTCGGCTTCTGACTTCGCTTTTACTATCGCTTCCTTTATTCCCTTATCTATCCAGAGATCACTTTCGTCCGCAATAAATTTTGCATTGTATTCATAAATACCAATAGATAAAAGAGCAAGCTGAATGGGTTCATACTTGATGAAATCATCCAGCCGTAAACTTACGACCTGTCTTGTCATATATCCCGGAGTTTCTTTTGTAAAAGCAGGTGTTTTTCCAATATATAAAAGTGAATAACCGACATTCGAATCCGCAATCTCAAATTCGTTAAATAGATTTAATAATTTCTGTTCTAATTTTTTGTGATCATCAAATGCCTTTTTAGGATCTTCGCTTTTTGAACTTAGCGTTAATGAAAAGTAAATTGCATCTGCAGGAATCTGTGTAACAGAATAAGTTGAGATAAGAATAGAGGGCTGATCTGAATCCTGAGCAAGCAAAAAACCACTCAGGGATATTAAGATCAAAACGATGACAGATAATTTCGTTTGCATAATATGCACCTATTATTTGTTATTAATTATTTATTGAGGTTCTTAAATTCTACATCGCTCATCGTAAGCCACTTATCCGGATCAATAACTGGTTCCACACCTTCCGGAATTTTTATTGAGCCTGCACCTTCACGCATTTCAACCTTCGTGATTTCACCTTCTAATTTGACTTCAACAGGGACGGAGAACGGAAGATTGTTTTCAATTTTCCATTCAAGATAAAGAAAACCATTTTCTATTATTGCTTGAAGAACCGGAAGTTTTGCCTGTCTGAAATAAACTTCCCAGAACCAATCGAGCTCACGATCGGAAACCTTCTCCGCAATTTCCAGGAATTCATCTGTTGTTGCAAACCTGCATTGACTTCCATCTGTTACTTTTTCCATTTCAGAATCAGGATATGCCCATCTTCTTAAAATCATTTTAAAAGTGTCATCACCAACATAGTACCGCAGCGTATGTAAAACATAAGAACCTTTTGAATACATATCGTTTGTATATGCATCACTGCTCGTCATCTCTTTCCGTGGCGCAACTGGCTGTTCGTTCTTCCAGAGTTTCCAGTTCATCATAAATGCAAAAGGACTTCTGTCAGATAATTTTTCTTCGATATAAAGTGTCTGCATATAACCGCAAATTGCTTCGTGAATCCAGAAATCGCTCCAGTCTTTTGCAGTTACCATATTTCCCCACCATTCATGACCAAGCTCGTGATGATGAAGCCAGTCAAATCCAAACTGATCATCTCTGTAACCATATCCGTTTGCAATTATTGTCTGATGTTCCATTCCAAGATAAGGAGATTCAGCAACTCCATATTTATCTAACCGGAATGGATACGGACCAAGCAACTCCTCATACCATTTTAAATGATCTAAAAACTCAGAACAATGTTCTCTTGCTTTTTCAATATTTTCTGGAAGAACCCAGATTGTTACGGGAATTTCTTCTCCTGTTATGCTGGTGTATTTGTATTGAAGAGTATCGTACGGTGCAATGTTGATAGAAACTCCATAATTATTAATTGGAGTTGAAACAAACCAGCAAAAAGTTTTTGTTCCTTCTTTGTTGTCAAGAACGTATCTCAACTTTCCATTTGATACACAAATTAAATTTAGCGGAACAGACCAGTTGAGCAAAACAGAATCTGGTTCGTCAGAAGGATGATCTTTGCAGGGCCACCACGTATCAGCGCCACCACCTTGACAAGTAACTCCAACCCAGTGATCACCATTTTTTGTTTTACCCCACGTGAATCCATCATCCCATGGGGGATTTTTTGCAATTCCCGGTTTTCCGTTGTAGTAAATCTTTACTGTGAACGATTGCCCTATTGCTACTTCCTCCGGTAATTGAATCTTTATTTTTCCGTTTTCGTGTTTAAAAGAAATCTCTTTGGATTCTGTCGGTGAATCCCAAATAATTTTTGTGATTCTGTATTTGTCATCGAGATCAAGAACAAACTCTTTCATATTTGAAACAGCTTCAACAGTTACACCAACCCAGCCGTTAATTGTTTGCTTGTCAGGATTGATGTTCAGATTAATGTTATAGAACTTAACATCGTACGCAGCCCATTCGGGAGTGAGCGGACCGCCTGAATCCTGAGAACCGAATTGAGGAAAAAGCGAAGTTGAACAGATGAGTATTATTAGAGAAACAATTATGTGTTTCATTATTTAATAAATCCTGTTGGTGTTGATTGTAAAAATATATAATTCAGGTGATAGTTGTTAGTACACAGAGCCGAGGTCATTAGCACAAAAACAAAAGCCCCGTTCGGCAATTGCCGGATTTCAGGGCTTTAATGTAAGAGAAAACTACTTCAGCAAAATTAATTTCTTAGTAGCTATATAGTTACCCGATGCAAGAGTGTAGAAGTAAATTCCGCTTGACAGGCCATCTGCCTGAAAAATTACATCATAGCTTCCTGTATTTTGGTACCTGTCAAGAAGTGTTGCTACTTCGCTTCCCATTAAATTATAAACCTTTAATGTAACTCTTCCTGATTGTGGAATAGTATATCTTATATTTGTGATTGAGTTGAAAGGGTTGGGATAGTTTTGTTCTAGTTTGTAAGATAGAAATCCTGGGTTTTCACCCTCTACTGAAGTTACTGTATCTCTTACTGCAATTAAGTTTCTTACGTGGTGTTGAAATGTTGAACTTTGATGCGTTCCTATATATAGTGTCCCGTCTGAACCAATCGCTGGTGATGTATCATAATCATAATCTTCCAGATCAAGTGTCCATAGAATTTCACCGTCACTGTTCAGACAATAAAAATATCCGGCAAAAGTTGAACCACAATAAATTTTACCTTCAGCATCACAAACTAATCCGTGGTCAATTAAACTCTCCTCGAAATTACCTGGTAGTTGAGAGATCCAATTTTCGTTTCCATAATAATCTAACGATACTATAATATTCTTCATATTGGAATTAGTGCGTGTCGAGAATATTACATTACCATCTTTATCCATTGTTGGAGCAGAGTAATATTCATAATAATTAATCTTGTATCTCCAATTCATAGTACCATCCGGATTGATGCTATACAAAAAAAAATTATTAGCAGCCGTGCTATCTGTTCCGAAAACATAGATTTTATTTAAATTATCAACCATTGGGGCACCTAAATTATGAGTCGCAAAATTATAAGACCAAATCAATTCACCATCAAGCTTTTCTGCATTAAGTGACCCTGGTTCTGTGATATCCGCTCCACCTGTAAAATAGAATATTGTATCACCACCTGTTGAAAAAATAAATGATCTCCCTTTCAATCCTTCTATAGTTCTCTTTTCTTTAACTATACCACCTGGGTCAATTATAACAAGAGTATCTCCTGATGGAACATACAGATCACCATTTTTAGCAATTGTCATATAGCCGTGCACCCAACCCCATACAATATTTTTAATCTGCCACTTTAATTCACCATTTGGTTTCAGAGCATAGATACTACGGTTCCTTGATCCAAAATATATAGTAGAATCACTTGCAATTATTGGAACAATATTATTTGCAAAGTATGATTCAGTTTCAAATGTCCAGAGGTTCTGTCCTTCTTTGTCTATTGCATAAAAGAAATTGATTCCTCCTGAGTAAACAGAACTCGTGCCTGTGTACAAAATGTCATTATAGCCTATCACAGGCCCGTAAAATATTCCCAGAGGCATATCTTTTCTCCAGATAACATTATTTGTACTTGGCCCAACATATTTACTCCTTCCCGTTGCTTGCATATCTCCACGAATAAATGGCCAGGGTGAGTCTGCTAACGATGGCCAGGGAATATGCTGCTGCTGCTGTGCATTACAGAAAGCAATATATACTAATGTTAACAATATCACTTTCTTTAACGATTTAATTTTTTTCATAATTTACCTTTATTTATGCGGCGGTTACTTCCCACCGCATTTATTCAATATTTTTAAATTATTATTTAAGCAAAACAAGCTTCCTCATATCTCTAAATTTGTCTGTTCTTATTTCATAAAAATATATTCCACTTTTGAGACTGCTTCCATTAAACTGTACCTGATGATTTCCTGCGGTTAATACTTCGTTTACTAAAACTGCAACTTCTCTTCCAAGTATATCATATACTTTCAGACTAACAAAAGAATTTTCTTTAAGAGAAAATGAGATCTGTGTTGTAGGATTAAAAGGATTTGGGTAATTCTGCCTAAGAATGTAATCATAGATTGTTTCATTTGTTGATCCCTTATTCAAACCCACACAGATATTTAACGATTCGGTGTATTCTGATCCCCTGTTACCATTAAGTGCTGCAATTTTGTAGTATGCTGTCATCGGTCCGCTAACAGCCAATGTAAAATCAGTGTAATTTGTTATTTGTTTAGAAACTGTGGCAATCTTACCAAAGGTTCCGGCTGTTGAACCACAACCACTAACTACACTTCTATAAACAGCATACCCTGTCCAATAATCACCTGTATTTGAAGAATGGTTCCAGCTAATATAAGGATGAGCTCCTGAAGAAGTTAAATTAAAATTATCTGGTGGTAATGGTTCTAACTCGGTCGTAACGGAATCAATCCAAGGCTTTTGTGCCCAAATTGATGTGGTTGTTGGAAAGAGATTTTGTGTAGAACGATAGTAAAAATTCCCATTTGAAACATTGAAATCAACCGTAACATCTCCTGAACCAAAATTCTCTGGTAAGTCAGATGTCCGGTAATCAATATAAAAATAATCTCTTTCTTCAAACTCACCACTTATTTTTTGGTATGCCGTTACCTTATAATTTCCAAGTCCAAACATATAGGTTGTACTTTGTGCCCAACAAGCCTCCCAATCTAAATGAGCATCAGTAAATGTTATTTGATAAGAGCCTGGGTATTCAGTGGTTAAATCGTGAACATCATAATATCCTAATTCATCTATTGCATCCCAGCATAAAGTGCTTACTAATTGAACCTCAATTTTTATCTCTGCTCCGGGATTATTATTTATCCAAATAATTAGTTCACCTGCAGCTTTATCTTGGGCAATTATTGTTAAGCTTGCCAATACAAAAATTAATGCTGTTATTAATAACTTTTTCATTTTATCCCTCGTTTTAATTATTTATTAAAATAAATTTTAAGGAAGATTTTAACACTATGTGAAACCGGTTGGATAAAATGTTAAAGATAAGCTAAGCCGTATGGAATGATAATCACAATGACATAAAAGAATTGTATAGGAAGAAATTATTTTTTTTTCATCCTCCCAAATTCCGGAATCTCTCGGGCAGAGATAGAGTAAATTATGTACCAATGAATTGTTCATCAGATAGCTACTCTGAATTAGTTTTGGTTAAAACATAGATAATGATTTTTTGAAAATCAATTGCGTGAACTTTAGATTTTAATAAGCCTTGGATTTTTGTAACTTATCCATATTGATTTTTTATTTTTATCTCAGGTAAGTTAGACAGAACCTTACCCTATCCAATCGAGATATAATAAAATAATGAAAAGATTTCGCCAGTTTTATAAACAATTCTCAACACACAATTTCCATAGTTATAATTTCAAGGCTTTCACGGCCGCGACGATCTGTGGGCTGATTTGAAAGTTGTTTACGATTGGTTTTCCCTCGTATAAATGTTATAATGCCACCCACTTTTAAAAATAAATGGAGTGAAAATGGCATTAATGACAAACAAAGTCATAACGATTAACTATACATTAAAAGACAAAGAAGGAAACCTGCTTGATTCAACTGATAATGGTGGTCCGTTTTCTTTTATCACCGGAAATATGCAGGTTCTTCCCGGACTTGAAGAAGCACTTGTCAGTATGATAATCGGAAGCAAAAAAAATATTAAGCTTGCCGCGGCAGATGCCTACGGCGAGTATGATGAAAATGCAATTCAGAAAGTGAACCGCAGCTTGTTTCCTGAAGAAGCCGAACTTGAAACAGGGATGACTTACTTTGCTCACTCACCCGAAGGTCAGCATATTCAGTTTGTAATTACAAAAATTGAAAATGATGACATCACAGTAAACTTTAATCATCCTCTTGCAGGAAAAAATTTAGAATTTGATGTAGAACTTCTTGATGTGAGAGACGCAACCCCCGAAGAAATTTCACATGGACACGTTCACGGTCCCGGTGGTCATCACCATCACTGATTCGAGTATGTCATTGCGGAGAATCCGGCATTTGCCGGATGACGAAGCAATCTGAAGTTTAAATTTGGGTGTGCTTCTCCCAACTAAAGGCATGCTTGCGATAACAGAGACAGAAATACTTTACTTCAAGTTACAACCGAAACAGAAAGTAAAAAACCGAGATTAATTAGTGGACTTTTCATTAGCAGAACAGAAGAATGGAAAACACCCAATTATGTTTTCCTCGCTTTGAAAAAGGAATTTGATTTTCAAGTTGATGTTTGTGCCACATCTGAAAACGCAAAATGTAAAATTTATTTTGATAAATCTGTTGATGGATTAAAAAGAGAATGGAGCCCGTTTAAATGTTGGATGAATCCTCTATATGGCAGAGAAATTTCAAGATGGATGAAAAAAGCTGCCGATGAAAGCCAACGAGTAGCTTTGGTTGTTTGTTTAATTCCAAGCAGGACTGATACAAAATGGTGACATGATTGGGTTATGAAATCTTCTGAGATTCGATTTGTATTCGTTTCGGTGATTCAAAAAACTCGGCACCCCTTCCTTCCTGCATCGTGATTTACTATCCTGAACTGGAGAACCCATATAAACTGTCAGTACCAATTATCAGATCAGTTAGTTTTGATAAATCAAAAATGAAGATGAAATTTTTATCAACATCTGTAAATAATCTGAACAATGACCAATTGTTATAATCATTTGTATTGTAATAAGAAAAAACCTTTCACGGATTGTCTGGTCAATGAAAAGAGAGTTTAAATAATTTTAAGATTGCTTCGCTCCGCTCGCAATGACATCCTTTATTTCACTTACTCAAAAACTCGCTTATCACTTCAAAAATTGTAAGTGTTTTTTGATTAACAGAAATACACTTTTCACATTTCTTTTATTTGTTATTCTTTAACTATTGTAATTGAGAAAAATATTACCGAAGTTGTGATCGGTTGTAAACTAACAATTCCCATTTCCCCTAAATAACTATTTCAAATAAACAAGGAGGCCTTATGAAAAGGTCAATTTTTTTCCTTTATGGAATAATTAGTTACTTGATATTTTTTGCTACTTTTCTTTATGCGATAGGATTTGTTGGTAATTATATTGAGCCAAAGACTATTGATTCAGGTTTTCAGGGTGGGAGTAATGCAATTTTAATTATTAATTTATTGCTGCTTTCACTATTTGCAATTCAGCATAGTATAATGGCAAGACAATGGTTTAAAAAATGGTGGACAAAAATAGTTCCCAGGGAGATTGAAAGAAGTACTTATGTTTTGTTTTCAAGTATCGCTTTAATTGTATTATTTTACTTCTGGCGACCGATGCCAGATGTTATCTGGAATGTGCAAAAAACCGCATTATCATCAATATTAACTGTGCTATTTTTTCTCGGATGGTTTATTGTTCTGACGGGAACATATCTTATTAATCATTTTGAGTTGTTCGGCTTACAGCAGGTTTATCTAAGTTTAAAGAACCGTGAGTTTACATATCCCAAATTTGTAACACCGTTCTACTATAAATTTGTAAGACATCCATTAATGCTCGGATTTATTATTGCTTTCTGGGCAACACCTGTAATGACTGTCGGTCATCTTCTATTTTCAATAGCGACTACCGGCTATATCCTGATTGCAATTCAATTAGAAGAGCGTGATTTGGTTAGTTTCCATGGAGAAGCTTACAGAAGATATCAAAGAGAAGTTTCACAAATAATTCCAATGCCTGCGAAGAAACATAATATCGCTGAAAATATTCGTTAATGCGTGTAAAAGTGCAGTAACTATAAGAAATTGTTAAAGACGTAGCAGAAGGAGATGTTTCATATTTATATAAATAATCTTCTGAACTAAATTTAATCCGGTGAAATTTTCTATAATCTGTTTGTTATGTTTCCTAATTTCTTCAAAGGAGTCATTTGTAAAAAAGAGGACATCTTTTATGCCTCAGCTCTACTTCTGAAAGATGTCATCTTTATACACTACACTAACTCTCACTTACTCAAAAATTCTCTTATCACTTCAAAAAGTCTGGGAGGATTCACAAAGATATTTGTTCAAGCCATCTTTCCAGGAAAACATCATAAACGAGATAATTATCCCCTTCATTATAAATCATTTCTCTGTCTAGCAAAGCCCTGACAGCAGAATGCACGGAACTGGGTGTGCCAAGATTATGCTTTGCTATAAAATCTTTTGAAGTTATGCGCTTTGCATTTCCTTCAATAGCAATAGCCGTGAGCACTTTCCATTGATAACCTGTAAGCAAATTCCTGTAATTAATATATACGGGTTCGTTTTCTTTCAGTATGCTTTCGAGGGTATTCTTTACTAATAACTCAGAAATGGTGCCGTCCTTTAATCCGTAAAGACGATTACAAAGGAATTGGACATAATAAGTGTGCTGCCGGCATATTTCAAGAATTTTTGCAACGGTGTTATTGCTGATTTTCTTTTTTCCTTTCTCAAACTTTGAGATTATAAACTCACTGTAAGCTTTTTCAGAGATATGTTCAAGCTGCATCATCTCGGTGCTTTGATAAAATGGGTTTCCATACTTACTAAAAATAGAGAGCAGAATATGTTTCTGGCTGCCAGAGAAAATAAAATTAACTCCAACAGCTCGTTGAATATTTGTTCTGAGCATCGCTTCCACATTTTTCTCGGGGAAATTTGTAATCTGCTGAAACTCATCTATTGCAATAACTATCCTTTTTCTGCTTTCTTTGAGATACAGGAATATCTTCCCCAATGATCTGTCGGCATCTTCAACGGATTGAATATTAATTTGCAGATTTGGAGCCCCTGTTAGTGGATCAAAGGAGATTACAGGTCTAACCCCGCTGAAAATTTCCCCAATTTTCTTAATGAATTTTTCGGGTTTTGATTCAAGCTTGCCAAGTAAAGTGGCAGCAAACAAGTTAACAAAACCATTAATATCTGTTGTTGGCAGGATATCTATGTAAAACAGATGTATCTTCTTATCCGATTTAAGACTGTTAAATACATGATCTATAATTCCGGTTTTTCCAAGTCGCCGGATAGAGAAAATCGTTATGTTCCTTCCGTTTTTAATGGAACGAATTATTTTGTCGGTTTCCACCTCCCTATTACAAAAATATTCGGGAGAATAATATCCGGATACTAAAAATGGATTTTCTGGTTTCATAATTTACGTTACGAGGTTTACGTAACGAAACTTAGGTAATATTTTCAAACGAATCAAGTTTTTCTGCAATCCTGCAACTCCACTCATGATAAAAGTAATAAATTCACTTCCCCAAAAATTCTCTTATCACTTCAAAAAGTTTTGAAGGTTCTTCAACCTGCGGGTTGTGACCACTTTTTTCAAACATAACAAACTCAGACTGCGGACAATACAATTTGTATTCTACCATCATTCTTGGAACAGCAACACGGTCATAACGTCCGCCGTAAATTAGTATCGGCATCTTTAAATTTTTTAATTGTTTCCTGTAATCAAAAGTGCCAATATCGTTTGTAACCAGAAAATCGCCGTCTCTGCCAACCAGCTGATAGTACAATTTTACGTTCAGCGGATTGGGATATGATTTTTTCCCACTAGGTAAAAAATTTTCAGGATTGTAAGCATATAAAAATCCGTAAGGCACACGTCCGTAAATTTCCTGATGTATCGGATCGCTTGAGACCGCACCTCCCATTCTTATTTTCATCAGCTCTTCCCAGATTTCAGGATAGTTTGTTTTTATTTCGTGGTTGGAATTGTCGCAGTTCTCCTGCCACATCAAATAGCTGTGAAAAGAGTTTGCAATTATCAGGTGAGAAACATTCTGAGGATATTTAATTGCGTAACCCTGTGCAACAACTCCGCCATAAGAATGACCGAGAATATTTATTTTATCAAAGCCCATCGCTTTGCGTAAACCTTCAAGGTCTTCAATATCTCTTTCGAGAGAATATTCTGTAACAACTTTTGCAGTATCAGACTTCCCTCTTCCGAAGGCATCATAATAAACCAGGGTGTTTGTGGTAGAAAGCGAATCAAATCTTCTTAAACCATAATGATTATTTCCCGGTCCGCCCGCAATAAAAAATAATGGTTCACCTTCACCGAAACTTACAGTCCAGAGTTTCGCACCGTTTACCACATAATATTTTCCATCAGTTTGGCTGTCAGGGAATTGTGCGAAGATTGAAATGCTTATTATTAATAAGAAGAGAATAGTGGTGCGTATTTTCATAAATCGCCTTGAAACTTTTAAGTAGAGAAAAGAATTATGGGGAGCAAATTAATGTTTTTCACATTGTCATGCTGAATTTATTTCAGCATATTAAATCATTAACGGGAGAACCTGAAATAAACATAGATCCCGAAACCTGTCAGCCGAAAAGCAGGCAAGTTCGGGATGACCTTAGCGCAGTTCAGGATGACAATCAAACACTACAAGTTCTCTGCCTTCTTCAGCCAGCGCTGGTTTACTACGAACACAACACCGGTAAGAGAATAAAGCATTCCTGATATAATACTGGCAAGCACTACATCAATGTTCATAAAAGCAAGTACGAAGATTATAGAAATAACCGGCACAAGAGATAAATGCGAATAAATTCTTTTGTAGTATTGTGTAAGGGTTAATTCTTCCCGGCTTAATCCAATTACTGTTCCCATCTTGATCGCATGCTTGTAGAAACGGGAGAAAACAAATAAAATTCCGATGGCTCCTACACCGTAATAAACCATAAGCCATGGAACCTGCATACTTTCAATCATGGTGCTGAAAACATTTTCGGTGCCGAAAAGTATAAAGCTGAAAAATCTGATAATGAAGAGTGATAAAAACTTCAGCGGGAAAATGAAAATCAAAACTATAAAGAGCAGAACAGTATTCCAGATCAGAATAGTTCTGTCGTCCAGTCCGTATCTTTTAAAGAACAAACGATGCTGCTGCCAGATGAGAATTAAAGGAACTATTGTAATCGCAAATGCAATCAGTTCGTCCGTAAGATCAAGTATCTGTGAAAAAGTTTTTGGAACTTCAAGAGAGATCATAAGTAGAGTTATAGAAAGAGCAAACGTAGCATCGCTGAAACTTTCAAGGCGCGACTGGCTTTCTCCCCTTACTTTAAATTGTTTGTTCATGATTCAGATTTTTTACTGGAAAGATAATACAATTTAAAACTATTGTGTGAAAAATACTCAGGTCTCGAATGACGTTGAACATTAAAACAGTAGATTGTTCCTTCGTCATTATCTTCGATATATTTATTGTGAGCCATTCGAATTGCGCTCGACAACATGAAAGAAAAATCTAGCTCCATCAATAAAACTATCATTTCTCAAATGCGATAGTTTGAGTTCTGGCTGAATAAAAGTAACTTAGTACAGATGATTTTTAAAATATGCCTTCATTCTTACATATCTGATAGCACTTTTTTACAAATCTAAATTTATTAACCCGCTGTAAAGATATTTTTATTCAGGACAGACTGTGGAATAGTTTTCTTTCGGCAATTGAACAGAAAGTTTTATGTCATTCGAAAAATTGAATTTAATTAAACCGTTATTAACAGCACTTACAACCGAGGGTTACACCATACCCACGCCAATACAGGTGCAGGCTATTCCAGTAATACTTGAAAGAAAGGACTTGATCGGTTGTGCACAAACCGGCACAGGTAAAACGGCAGCGTTTGCCATTCCGATTTTGCAAGTACTCACCGCTGATAAACATTCGCATCATTCAAAAAGGACAATTAAATCGCTGATACTTACTCCAACAAGAGAACTTGCTGTGCAAATAGGTGAAAGTTTTGATTCGTACGGAAGACATACTGGTCTAAAGAAAGCTGTTGTGTTCGGTGGAGTTTCTCAAAGAGCGCAAATAATAAAGCTTAGAAAAGGCGTGGATATTCTGATTGCAACACCGGGAAGACTTCTTGATCTCATCAACCAAGGACAATTAAATCTGAGCACTATAAAAATATTTGTTCTTGATGAAGCTGACCGTATGCTCGATATGGGTTTTATAAATGATGTTAAAAAGATAATCGAAAAGCTTCCCGCAAAAAGGCAGTCACTGTTATTTTCTGCAACTATGCCATCGGAAATTATAAAACTTGCGAATACAATTTTAACACACCCCGTAATGATCGAAGTCTCACCGGAATCAATGACCGTTGAATCTGTTAAGCAAGGTGTTTACTTTGTTCAAAAGTCTGACAAGAAAAAACTTCTTCTTCACATTCTGAAAAATGAAAATATTCCCTCGGCACTTGTATTTACAAGAACAAAACGAGGAGCAGATATAATTACCAAGCTATTAAATGATGCACATATACACGCTGACTCAATTCATGGAAATAAATCACAGCAGGCAAGACAACGTGCATTGAGTAATTTCAAATCGAATAAAACCAAAGTTCTTGTTGCAACAGATATAGCAGCACGCGGAATTGACATTGATAGGTTGTCACACGTTTTTAATTATGATATTCCTGAATTCGCTGAAGCTTATGTTCACCGAATCGGTCGTACGGCAAGAGCTGGTCTGGGAGGGACGGCTCTTTCATTTTGCGATCCGGAAGAAATTTCTTATCTGAGCTCAATCAATAAACTAATCAAACAGCCCATTTCGATAATAGATGACCATCCTTTTAAATTAGTAGATATTAAGCAAGGTGAGAATCCGACAGTTCAAAATAATTTTGCGGGGAGGAAAAAATCTTTCGGATTTGGAAAGAAAAGGAGAAATCGTTCCGGAAGAAGTTTTCGAAAGTTTAAAGCAAAAAATTAATCTGTTACTCCTGGCGAAAGAAATTAAATGCTGACTTTATAGGATTGAGAAAAAAAGTCCTTCCCAATTGCTATCTAAATCATTTCATTCGTGTTTGGGTTAATTCAAACCAGTCTTTCTGATTCATACACGTACACTCATCTTTATTTTATTCAACAAGATGAAAAAATGATAAACAAGCAAACAATCAGGGTATTCTATATTTAAAGACTTGCATTATATAAGAAAATATTTCAATTTTCTTTTGACCTAATCAATTCATTTAATCAACTACGGAGGTACTATGAAAAAGTTATTTTTTTTCTTTCTCGTCATTTTGTTCACTTCAACAATTATTCAGGCACAGGATACCGCCGGGCTTAAGAAAAAGCTGCAGACCATGTGTGATGAATATTCAAAAGCAATGGTATCTGGTGACATGAGTAAAATGTGGAGCGGTTACGCCGATGACATTATATCGATGCCGAGCTATGAACCAATGCTAAGAGGCATTGAGGCTTGCAAAGAATCTTTTAATAAGATGAAGGAGTCCGGTATGAAAATGTCAAAGTTTGCTCTTACTGTTACAGACGCAATGCAGTCAGGAAATTTTGCAATTGAGATCGGCACATATAAGCTGACAATGGAAGGTGGACCACTTCCTTCTGCATGGGATGATCATGGAAAATATATGAACGTATGGGAAGTACAGGATGATGGGTCAATGAAATTGAAAGCCGTAACCTGGAACTCAGATGTAAACCCATGGATGGAAATGCAAAAGATGCAAGCTCCCAAAAGTGAAGAAAGCCACGAGGGACACAAGCACTAATACTTTTTGGGATGTCACAGCGTGAGCCTGCCGGATAACTAAAAATTTGTCAACCTGAACTTGCCTGCCTGACAGCAAGGCAGGTTTCAGGTTCTCATTTGAGAGTAGATTAATATTTATAGATTCCGATCCCGATAAATTCGGGACGGAATGACAGTATTTAGAAACTCTGTACAGTGACAGTCTAGTATTTCACACGTCACGACATCGCTCACTGCGTTCAGAATGAAATTATAAAGGCGAACTGTTTTAGGTTCGCCTTTTTGTTTGGGAAATTTTTTTAGAAATTATTTAACATCTAAACCAATTGCTTTAAAAAAAGCATCCTGATTTGGTTCTCTGCCTAAAAATTCTTTTACCATTTCAAGCTCGTCACGCGAGCTGCCGTTTGCAAGAATTATGTCGCGGTATTTGAGTCCTGTTGCTTTGTCCATTATTCCATTTTTATCAAAGATTGAAAACATATCGTCTGCATAAACAAGCGCCCACAAATAACTGTAATAACCCGCAGCATAACCCATCAAATGTCCGAAAGCAGCAAACATTTGTGTGCCTTCAAGGTACGGATATAATGTAATTTTATTCTGAAGTCCTTTCATAACTTCAACTATTGGTTCGCTGCTTGTTGGATCATATTTATCATGAAGTGTGAAATCAAAAACTCCGTAATAAACCTGCTGTGTGTTTGCAAGACCAGAACCAACATTTTTTGCTGCGAGCATTTTATCAAATAATTCTTTTGGAAGTACTTCGCCGGTTTTGTAATGTTTAGCAAAAAGTTTCAGTGATTCATAATTCCATGTCCAGTTTTCAAAAATCTGCGATGGTGCTTCAACAAAATCTCTTGAAACCGAAGTGCCTGACTGTGAGGAAAGTTTTGTTTTCGTTAGTACGCTGTGCAGAACGTGTCCAAACTCATGGAAGAAAGTTTCAACATCTCCGTGAGGAAGAAGCGATGGCATATCTGCTGTTGGTGCAGGAAAGTTACACACGAGAGTAGCAGTAGGCAGTTGTAATCCATTATCTGTTTCTTTGCTGCCAATCATCGGAAAACATGCAGCGTGGGAATATTTATTTGGTCTCGGATATAAATCAATGTAAAATCTTGAAATAATTTTTCCGTCTTGTTTTACGTTGAACAGTCTTACATCTTTGTGCCAAACCGATGGGTCTTTCACTTCTTCATATTCCACTCCAAATAAATTTTGTGTTATCTGAAATAAGCCATCAATCACATTATTAATTTCAAAATATTCTTTCACCTGATTCTGATCAAGCTCATACTTTTCTTTCAGAAGTATATTGTTGTAGTAAGAAGATTCCCACGGCTGAATAACATTAATAGTATCACTTTTCTGCTTTACTTTTTTGACAGCAAGCAACTCATCATAATCTATCCGTGCTTTTTCTTTGAGCCTGTCTATCAGATTGTTTTCAAAATCCCAGACGTTCTGCGGAGTTTTTGCCATCCTGTCTCCGGTTCTGTATTCAGCATAAGTTTTAAAACCTAACAGCTCTGCCATCTGCTGGCGAAGCATCAAAACCTTTATCAGCACTTCGGGATTTTTTGTTGCAGCGCGATTGTTGTACAAAGTATAAAGTTTTTTCCGTGCTGATTCCGAGTTGGAAAATTTCATAAAAGGAATGTAAGAAGGATATGTAAGATCAATTTTGTAACTTCCATCTTCCTGTCGTCTTGCATTTTTATAATCTTCCTGGAGTCCGTCAATCTCAGCTTCATTTACAATCAGGTAATCGTTCACCTCTGCGATATTTTTCTGGAAGAGAATAGTAAGGTCGGAGAGCTTATCATTGATTGCTTTCAACTCATCTCTCTTTTCTTTCGAAAGTGCAAAACCATTTCGTTCAAAATCTTCAACAGTTTTTTGAACGAATCTTGATTTATAACCTTTTAATGATTTTGCTTCTGCCGTTTCAGAATAATCCTTTACAGCACGGTAAAGATTTTCATCAAGAGAAATTTCATTAAAAAATTTTGAAAATTCCGCGTTGCTTTCTTGTGCCATATTTCTTACCGCATCATCGGGATGAGTGCTGTTCATCAGGTAAATACATCCATAAACATTTCCTGCTCTATTGTAAATATTATCAAGCTCAAGCATTGTGTTATCAAAAGTTCTTTTCTCTTTCGGAATAGCATAAAGTTTTACAAGCGCCTCTCTCGCTTCTTTAATTGAAACATCGGTTGCTTCCTTGATGTTCTCGGCGGTCAAATCTGCAAACCGGATGGTTTCGTTAAACTTTCCGAGCAGTGGATTGTTTGATGAGGAACTCTTATCAGCAGATAGCAGCGGTATTGTTACTATGAAGCAAACAAGTAGAATGGCGGTGATTTTATGTTTCATTTCTTCTCCAATTAATTCTTAAAAATGATAGCAAATTTAAGCATATCTTAAAGAAAGGTAATTAAAAAATGATGATTGGTTAATAATTCTTTTTAGCAGAGAGAATAATTAGAGAGATAAATTTTTTGCTATTAAATAAAAAACTGCCGGATTAAAAAACCCGGCAGCATAATGATTACCCGAATATTTCTAAAACAGCATTAAAAAGTGACTGTCTGTACCATATTTGTTAAAGTAAATGTTTTCTTCAATATCCCCGGCGTATAAGTTCCGCCGGAGTATAATCCATTTCGAACGGTTCCGCCGTTATAAGTACCCCCGGTGTAAACTCTGTATTGTGCACCCGCAGTTAGCTGCGAATCAGAAAATATTATTGAGTAATATGTTTTCGATGGTGCAAATGTCAGCAATTCAACACCATTTATGTCTTCAATATGAAATAGAGTTCCTGCCTGAATAATTTGAGTAGTTTTTAAAAGAACAGAATGTTGTGTGGAAGTATTGCTCGGCGCCTGAGTCAGCATAGAATTTGTCCCTGAAATTACAACGAAGCCACCAGAAATCTTACATTCGCCATTGAAATCTATCCCAACTTCAAAAGTAAAACCGGAGGCATTAGGACCATGAGCAACGATGACCCCCCCATTAAAATAAATGTCTCCGTTCGCATCAATTGCATCGCCCTCAGTTGAACTTACAAAAACATATCCATCGTTTATAATCATCTTGCTGCCATCATTAGTTTCACCACCAAGACCATAAGTTGTGTTCAATCCGTCATCGCTAGCTTTTACACTAATATCACCGCCGTTAATTATAAGGTTTGGAGTTTCTATCCCTTCGACAGATTGAGTAATATTAATTGTTCCGCCATAAATAAAAATAGAATCTTTAGATTTAATTCCATCATCTGCCGAGGAAATGTTAATATCACAATTATAAATTCTGATAGTGCTGTCCGCAGATAATGCTTTTGCTTCAGCATACTCATCGGGAGATATGTAAATTGGCTGACCGGTTGTTGTAATATGAATTGTGGGAATTGTTGAAGCAGACCCAATGAGCATTTTTGAATCCACATCTGTTGCTTTCCCGCCGTCACCCGAATGGTTAATCGTAATTTCTCCATCTAAAATAACAACGTTTCCATCTATGTTAATACAGTGACCTGCGTAAGCATCTGGCTCACCCGAAGTATTTGTATATGATGCACCATCACCGCTTGAAGTTATTTCAAGTGTGCCGGAGTTAAAAATAAAATTTCCATCACAGGAGATTCCTCTTCCGGCTGGACCGCTTGTAGTAATAGTAATATCACTCGAGTTAATAACAACATCAATATCGGCTTTTATTGCTGTACAATATGATGGGTCAAACCCGGATCCTGATGGCTCAAGAACAACTCCTCCTGTTGTGATAATATTAATTGTACAATTTGAAAGATATATTGTTTGATCGGAAGAAATTCCCTTTGATTGATCACCCTCAACAGTAATATTTATGTTGCCGCCGGTTATATTAATTGTGCTATCGGCTTTAATAGCACTTTGATCATCTCCAGTATTCAATATAGAAAGTGTTCCAGCAGAAATTTCAACAACTGCACTTCCGGCATCAATACCATCTTCATTAGAAGTAATATCAACAGTTCCGCCATTCATAAATACTCCGTCATTCACATGAATCCCATCTTTAGCAGTGCTGTTAATAACTATATGGCTTTGATTTATTTCTATATAATTATCGCTGCATAATCCATGTTTGTTTGTGGCTAATCCATTTATTTCAAGGTTCCCCGTACCAAAGAAGACAAGTTCTCCTTCGCTGAAAAAAGCACTCTTCTGGTCTTCGCCACTTGGCGGAGATGCATAATTCACTCCGTCGGTTAATATATTATTTGTTCCGTCTTCAAGATAAACAGTGATTCTCTCGCCCGATTGAATATTTATTGCAGGACCATCATTATTTGTAATCTGAACATCACTTAAATGTAGGTTCAGTTTTTCATCAGAATAGATTTTAAACATTCCATCCGAAGCAGCACCTGTCAAAACATAATTGAGATCACTGATTCCCGAATTTGCAGTAACGATAACGTCTGCGCCTTCAGCCTGAACCGAAACACCAAGACTTGCAAGAGGATTAAGTATTGATGCCGTTGTGTCGTTATATGTTATGTAAACGGTTGAATCAGCAACGACAGAAAAGCTGATACTGTCAATTTCGGCAAGCGTAAACTGATTAAGTCCACCAGTTGTTTGAAAATAAGTTACAGTTCCTGATTCATTAAAGTACACGCTGTCTATTCCGGAAATGAACATACCAACAGTTTGGTTTTGCGCGTGAATCATTAAGTTGTTTTGTACCAACTGCTGACTTTTCATTAAAAACAAAATCTGTTGGCTGAATGTTAAATTATTAATATCAGAAAGATTGAAAGTTTGAGTTTGTCCGTTTTTATTAACCACATTAAGTTCCTGTGGAAATAAATTTGAAGAAACAAACACCGAAAGTAAGACAAATAATATTTTTTTCATTTTCTAAACCTCCCCTTACTTTAATAAAATCATTTGTTTGGAAACTATCTGTTTATCAGCACTGACAGTATAAATATAAACACCACTGCCCACGATCATATTCTTTTCATTTTTTCCATTCCAGGTTACATGATATTCGCCTTCTGCCTGAGTTTCATTGAGCAATTCTTTAACAAGCTGACCATTAATATCATAAATGCGCAATATAACGTTCGATGTGTTCGGTATTTGATATGTAATTGTTGTTGAAGGGTTAAAAGGATTTGGATAATTCTGGAAAACTTTAAAAGATTCCAGCAATTGTTTAACATCTTTAATGCTTGTAACATTATCAAATTCGAGTCTTTGAATATCATCAACAGCAATGGTCACTGTACTCCCATCTTTCAGATTTATATTCAAATCATAGTCTTGACTATAAACGAATACACCAAAAAGAAGAATTAGAAGGGTTAGTTTTTTCATTAATGAGCTCCCTTTATGTTATTTAAATTAATCTTGTTGTAATCAAGAAATAATTCTTAGAATACTATTCAAATGAATCCGTAAGTGTGTCTAAAAATTCAATTAACAGTAATTTCGAATCAGAAAAGCAAATCAACATAACTCAAGCTGTTGAGCCAAACTTTACGAAAGCAAAGTTATAAAGATTTACTTAGGCTAACAAATAAATCTGGGAAAAAATGAAAATTGATTTAAGATTAACTTACGAATACGATAGTTGGTGGTCAGAAAATATTTTTATCAGAAAATATCTTTTCTTCCAAAATCAATACTCGGATTTTATCTAAAAAACAATACAAAGTTTGGACTGCAGAATATTTCTTTGAAGAAACATCAATTTCCAAATGGCTTATTGATAATAACCTTTCCGATTATATCCCTTGATTTTATTACGAAATAACTTTCATTTTTTAGAAAATTTTGTTATCTACAAAAATGAATGGAGTGTGTTGACAACTAAATCCAAAAAACAACGAATAATGAAAAAAATAACAGCCTTTGGCGAAATATTATTTGATATTTACCCTGATTCAAAAAATCTTGGTGGAGCTCCGCTAAATTTTATATATCATATTAATAAACTTGTGGGATCCGGAAAAATTATTAGTCGTGTTGGCAGTGATATTTTGGGTCGTGAAGCAATTGACTTTTTAAAGTCGAATGGCGTTAGTGCTGATACAATTCAGACCGATTCAAATCAACTTACGGGAACAGCAACCGTTGTAATTAATAAAAATGGAGTGCCATCATTCACAATCGAAGAGAATCGAGCTTTCGATTTTATTTCTGTTGATGAGGAGGCAATTAATAATGTTGAAGATGAAACGGAGTGTTTGTATTTCGGAACTCTTGCACAACGGAGCAAAGTTAGCAGAAACACGCTTCTAACACTTTTAAACAGAGACATAAGATACTTTTACGATGTAAACATCCGACAGAAATTTTATTCCCAAAAAATTCTTGCTGAGTCATTGGATGCAGCAAATGCGGTAAAGCTTAATCTGGACGAATTAAAATTATTAAATAAAATTTTTCTGCAAAAAGACTTTGATCTTTTAACATCATCAAAAATTCTGATGCAAAAATTCAACATTGATCTTCTTGCAGTTACGAAAGGTGAAGATGGTTCTGTCCTGTTAGATGGTAAAAAAACAGACGAGCATAAAACCAAAGTGCAGAATGTAATAGATACTGTTGGGGCTGGAGATGCTTTCGCCTCAATCTTCTGTATCGGTTATTTAAATAACTGGGAGCTAAAAAAAATTAATAGACTTGCAAATGAATTTGCTGCCGAGATTTGTCAGATAAACGGCGCTCTTCCCAAAGACGATAAAATTTATGAGAAGTACGGAAAAGAAATAATGAAATGAACAATCACCCAAATTATAAAGGACTTTATATCCAGCTTTACAGTATTCACGGACTAATCCGCGGACACAACCCCGAGCTTGGACGCAATGCAGATACAGGTGGACAGACGAAATATGTAATTGAACTTGGTCAGGCACTTAGTGAATATCCGGGTGTTGATAAAGTTGAGTTGATTACAAGGTGGATTAGAGATAAAAATTATTCAGAAGATTATTCTATACCCGAAGAAAAAATTAATGATAAGTTTAGCATAATAAGATTACGCTGCGGCGGCGGGAAATATATACGGAAAGAGTTGCTGTGGAATCATCTGGAAGAATTTGTTGATAAAAGTATCAAACATATTAAATCCCGCAAAAGACTTCCTGACATTATTCACGGTCACTATGCTGATGCCGGATATGTTTGTACGGAGCTCACACAGTTTTTTGGAATCCCGTTTGTACATACCGGACATTCTCTTGGCAGAGATAAGCTAAGAAGATTGTTAAACGAAGGAATGACCCGGGACGAAATTGAGAAGAGATATAAAATTTCTCACAGAATTGAAGTTGAAGAAAATATCATTCATCTGGCAAACCTGATAATAACGAGCACTAACCAGGAAATAAAGAGTCAGTATGGTGATTATATGAATTCATCACCAGAGAAATTCAAAGTAATTCCGCCGGGTTTTGACATAGAAAGATTCTATCCCTACAATCAGCGCATACCTCTTGATAAAGAAACAGAAGAATTAATCAGAGCAATCAGTTCGAAGCTGCTCAGATTTTTCGTTCATATTGATAAACCCCTGATACTTACAGTATGCAGACCTGACAAAAGAAAAAATATTTCAGGACTAATTACTGCTTATGGTAAGGATAAAAACCTTCGGGAAAAAGCTAACCTTGCAATATTTGCCGGCATACGAACAGATATTCAAGCAATGCCGGATAATGAAAGAGAAGTGCTTACTGAAATACTTTTGCTGATGGACAAATACAATCTTTACGGAAGGATGGCAATTCCTAAACGTCACGACACACAAAATGAAGTGCCGGAATTGTATAGAATTGCTGCTGATACAAAAGGTGTTTTTGTTAATGCTGCGTTAACAGAGCCTTTCGGATTAACTTTAATTGAAGCTGCTGCGTGTGGTGTGCCGGTTATTGCAACTGACGATGGTGGTCCGAAAGACATTATTAAAAACTGTCAGAACGGTTTGCTTGTTGATGTAACCGATGCGGAGAATATTTCTGATGCGATTAACAAAATTATCGATGATCAGAATCTGTGGGAGAAATTTTCTGAAAGCGGAATAAAAAACGTAAGAAAATATTATACATGGGAAGCACATGTTAAAAAGTATATTGATGAAATATTGCTGATTGCAGGAACGAGAAAAGACGAAGAAAAAGTTTTTTCTCCTCTTGGCAGAAAATTGCTTGATGCAGAAAAATTAATTGTGTCGGATATTGACCACACACTGCTTGGCGACGAGGACGCGTTAAAAGAATTTATTAGAGTTTTAAAGAAAACCGATTCAAAAGTTGGTTTTGCAGTTGCAACCGGTAGAACCGTTGAGTCTGCATTTACAGTGTTGAAGGAGAATGAAGTTCCTTTTCCTGATATAATCATTTCATCAGTTGGAGCTGAAATTTATTATAACTACCACGACAAGCTGATTTATTCGGCAGGATGGGATGCACACATCAGTCATTTGTGGCACAGGGGGAAAATAAAAAACATACTTGATAAATTTAATTTTCTTCAGTATCAGGAAGAAAGTACACAAAGGAAATTTAAAATCAGTTACTACACTTCGGATGTTCAGGCAAATATTGAAAAAGTTAAATCCAAATTGATAAAAAATAAAATAAAAGCGAAAGTAGTTTTTAGTCATGGGCAGTATCTTGATATTCTGCCATACCGCGCATCGAAGGGAAAAGCAATAAGATATCTTTCATACAGATGGAATATTCCATACGAAAATATTTTAGTAGCCGGTGATTCCGGGAATGACCTGGAGATGCTTAAAGGAGATTTACTTGCCGTTGTTGTTGCAAATCATAGTAGTGAGCTTGAGCCGCTTAAAGGTCTGAATAGAATTTACTTTGCAAAAAGAAATTACGCTGGCGGAATTATTGAAGGAATTAAACACTATAATTTTTTAGGAAAAAATAATGAGGTAACTGTTGAGTACTAAACTTGAAGAGATATACACCGGTCAATTTAAAGGAAAGAAAAAAACTTTTTTCAGCTATCTGCATAATGTGTGTAATACAAAGAAGAAATTATTGGTTAAAGGTGAATTGCTCGAAATTCATCAAAAGATGAAAAATAAATCCAAAGCAAATCACCTGACTGAAAATAAATCCAGGAACACAAACTTCGATGAGTTGGAAAATATCATAAATACATTTACCGAATCGCTTGTGCTTGATTCATCTGTTTATATTGAAGTAAGAGATGCTATTGGAAAACCGGAGTATTATTATTTTAACACCGAAAGTTTCAGTGGTCGGAAAATATCTGCGCTAAACTTTTTACAGGCAAAAGAAAAATTAAGATTTCCCTCGGCGAATAATGATATACTCACGTTGAACTTTCAGACATTCTATGAAAAGTATATGAAAGTAAAAGAACCGAAAAGCATCGGTAAAGGCGTTGAATATCTTAACCGTTATTTATCAAGTAATATGTTCAGCAATCCATATAAAATGCTTGGCAATGCTTTGTTCAATTTTCTTTTCGTTCACAAGTATGATTCACAGCAATTGATTGTCAATGACAGAATTGATCAACTTGGCAAACTCAGATTTGCGATTGATAAAGCAATAAATTTTCTTAAGAGACAAGATTCAGAAAGACCATTTTCAGAAATAAAGCATGAACTCCAGCAGATTGGTTTTGAACCGGGGCTTGGTAACACAGCCGGAAGAATTTTGGATATGCTTCAACAGCTTGATTCACTTTTAACCAATCCCGATCATATTTCGCTTAAGGAATTTTTATCCCGAATACCAATGATCTATAACATTGCCGTAATTTCTCCGCACGGATATTTTGGACAAGACAATGTGCTTGGTAAACCTGATACGGGCGGACAGATAGTTTATATTCTTGACCAGGTAAAAGCACTTGAAAAAGAAATTTCACATTCACTTGAAATTGCAGGATTAGAAGCAAAGCACAAAATTATTATTCTCACTCGTTTAATTCCTAATGCCGGTAATACAAGTTGTAACCAGCGGCTTGAAAAAGTTAATGATACTAAAAATGTCTGGATACTTCGGGTTCCTTTCAGAGAACATAATAAGAATATTACAGATAACTGGATTTCGCGATTCGAAATATGGCCATTCCTCGAAGAGTTTACGGAAGATTCTTATAAAGAATTACTTGTTGAGTTTGGAGCTAAACCAGATCTTGTAATCGGAAACTATTCTGATGGTAACCTTGTTGCAACTATCCTCTCCAAAAAATTTGGTGTTACTCAATGCAATGTTGCACATGCACTCGAGAAAAGTAAATATTTATTCAGTTCACTTTTCTGGGATGAAATGGAAAATCAGTATCACTTTTCAATTCAGTACACTGCCGACCTTCTTGCTATGAATTCTGCTGACTTTATTATTACATCGACTTACCAGGAAATTGCAGGAACTGAAGATGGAATCGGGCAGTACGAATCTTACATTAATTTTACAATGCCAAATCTTTACAGAGTTACAGGCGGAATAGATATCTATCATCCGAAGTTTAACATTCTTCCGCCTGGCGTGAACTTCGACATTTTTTTTCCACACTACAAAAAAGAAAACAGGATTAGTGAAATAACGGAAGAAGTAGAAAATCTTTTCTTCAAAGACAAAGGGGATTTTGTTATAGGTAAACTAAAAAATCCAAAACTTCCTCCTATCTTTTCTATTGCAAGATTAGATAAGATAAAAAATCTTACATCACTGGTTAAATGGTACGGAGAAAGTGCGGAGCTTCAATCACAGACGAATCTTATTATTGTTGCCGGAAAAATAAAGCAGGAAGATTCATCAGATGCCGAAGAGAAAGAACAGATACTCCTGATGCATAAATACATAGATCAATATAAACTGAATGATCATATCCGATGGCTGCGAGGTGATCCCGATAGAAGAAGATTACCCGAATACTACAGAGTTATTGCCGATAAAAAAGGGATTTTCATTCAGCCAGCTCTTTTTGAAGGATTTGGTTTGACAGTAATCGAAGCGATGCGTTCGGGACTTCCGACTTTTGCTACGAAGTATGGCGGACCACTTGAAATAATAGAAGACGAAATCTCCGGCTTTCATATTGATCCGATTGATGGAAAAGGAACAACAGAAATGTTAATAAAGTTTTTCAGAGATTGTGAAGGGAATCAGGCTTATTATGAAAAAATTTCCCGTAGAGCAATAGAACGTGTTGAAAACACTTACAACTGGTCATTGTATTCTAAAAATTTTTTATCACTTGCAAAGATTTATGGCTTCTGGAAATATATTTCGAATCTTGAGATGACAGAACTTCACGCATATCTTGATTTGCTTTATCACATGCTTTACAAACCGAGAGCAAAAGCAATGCTTGAATTACACAAAGCGAAATAGCAGTTATTTTATTTTACTTTTAAACTCCGTTATTAAGCATTCGGAATTACTCTTTCCTCTTAAAAATGTAAATTAAAAAAACAATGATTGCTAATTACTGTTATCTCAAGTCAGATAACATTGTACTCAGGTAGTTACTTATCCTAACGTTTCGGTGTGAACATAAATTCAGTTTATTCTTCACTTATTTTCCCCGATAACCATTTTATAAGCCATTGTTGCATCCGGAAATGGAGTTAAGGTTTCCAATAAAATATTGTAAGTTCCTTTTTCAGTTAGTTCATCAGCAACTTTTTTAATTAATGCTAAAGTTGCTTTCATCAAGCCTGAACCGAGACTTACTCGGGCAACACCCAATTCCTGTAATTCTTTAGTGGACGGAGTTACTCCCATCCCGATTGTAGGATTTGCAAGAATATTAATCGGTGAATTAATTTCTTTTATCAATGTTGAAATTGTTTCTTTATCCGATACCGGCTGAACAAATATACAGTCGGCTCCAGCTTCGCGGTATTTATTTCCACGCTTTATTGATTCAGATAATTTTTCCTGATGCGAACCGGACGTAGTATAAAACGAATCGGTTCTTGCATTAATTACTAAATGGAAACCCAGTGAATCTGATAATGCACGAATAGCAGATATTCTTTCACAAAATTCTATCTCATCAATCAACATTGGATTTAAATCAATACTATCTTCAATGTTTATTCCGACAATTCCTGTTGCAATTATTTTTTTAACAGAATCAATTATTTCATTTAAATTATTTCCATACCCTGCTTCAATATCCACAGTCACCGGTGCTTTTACAGCTTTTACGATTCCGGTTATGACTTGAATCATTTCTGAGGGTTGAATTATCTGGCAGTCGGGATAACCTAAAGAAGCAGCTATTCCCATACTTGTTGTTGCGATTGCTTTATAACCACTTGCTTCAATTAATTTGGAACTTCCGATATCCCACGAATTCAACAAAACAAGAATTTCTTTATCGTGATGATATTTCAGGAATAGTTCGGCTTTTTCTTTTTGAATGCTTGAAACCATAATTTAGTCCTATTATTAATGTAAATGCGTTTGACATCTCATTGAACATAATACTAAGTTTAAACTATTAATTATACTGCAAAATAATTTCTTTAATTTTCAATTTTGTATTTCATCACAATCTTCCAAGCTGTCATTGCGACCAGCTAACTGATGGTGAAGCAATCTTTTATTTTTTTGAAAATTTTTAAGATTCAGGACTTAGTTAACTAAAGTTGAGATTGTTGGATTGATAATGTCTGGCGTGCAAGTATTTCGCTTTAAAATGTTTTTTCTATTTTTTCCTGTCTTATAGTTTCCATAAGAAAAATACTCCCAGAAAGGTTAATGCAAAACCATACAATCGTTCCAAGATGCTAGACTTTGATCTGATAGCAATTTTAGCTCCTAACAACGAAAATGGTACAGATCCGAAAGCAAGAATTAATGTAACCCACCAATCAATATGACCAAGGTAAGCATGAACTATTGTTCCGGGCAGAGCAAGAAATGCCGAGACTGCAAGTGAACAAGCAAATGCTTTTTTTATGGGCTGATTAAGTATGCGTGAATATGCTGGAGCCAATAAAAATCCGCCGGAATTAGCTAACAGACCGGAGATTAAACCTATAAAAATTGCAATCAGTGTAAGTCGAAGATGCCAATACGATGGACGGATAATATTAGATAATTCTGTTTCAATATTTTTTTCTTTTCCTTCTCTCGGGAAAAACAGAAAGCTTAAACCAAAGCTGAGAACCAAAATACCGGTGATTATTAATAATGAAGTAGCTCCCGTAAATTCTGTTAGGTATGAACCAACCACAGTTGCAGGTACGCCAATCAAAATACTCCACAAAACAATTTCTTTATCCAGGAGATGAGATTTCCAATATTCAGCCGAAGCAATGAGTGTCCCGGGTATAGTTGCGGGAAGCGGTGACGCCACCGCAATAAATCCGGGAACTCCGAGCAGACTTAACATTGGTGTGGCAATTGCACTGCCACCTTTACCGAAAAGTCCACCAAGAAATCCGACTACAACTCCAATAAAGAATATTCCAAGATAGTGCAAAAACAAAGGCTATTACCCTCGATACAAATTTGTTATAAATGATAATCAATTCTTTTAAAATTTAATTTACATATTTCTATAATCTGGGGTGTTACTATAATAGCGGAATTGCGAACAGTATTTAAATTTACAAACAACATCTGATTCTGAGATTTAAAATTCACAAAATAATTTTCAATCTTAAATATTTTCTCCATAATTACTTAGCTGATAAAATCTTTCACTAAACCAATTGCTATTAGATTTATGTTTGAATTAAGAGTCTGAAAAATTTATAGTAAGGAACAAATTAAATGTAGTATTATTTTATCTTCGCAGCAGTATTGATTAGTTTTTCCAGAACTTTCAAATCAACGTCACCCAGTTTATTAATGTACAGACATCCAACACCGGTTTTGTGTTTGCCCAGCTTTTTCAATTCAGCAGAATACTTTTTAATATTGAGAACAAGGTGTAATGAAAAATTTGTTTTACGCGGAGAAAAACCAATCTTGAACCATTCAACTTCTCTTCCGGTAGCGGGACTTTTGTAAATTTTATTCCCAAAACCAATTATTGAATTGCCCCACATTTTTGGTTTTTCCTTTGAAGCTTTCCGCATCATCTTAAGAATGATGAAGCTGTCTTTACGTATCTCTTCATTCTTAACTGAGTTGATAAAGCCCTCAACACTTGCAGAAGTTTCTTTTGTTTTTATTACTGCCAGTTTACCCATAGCAAAATTATTTTTGTTTGTGATTTTATAAATTTGTTCAAACTTTCAGCACCCCACGGAAACCTCTGGCAGCAAAGTAAGATTCTGCACCATTGGCATAAATGAAGAAACGACCAAATCGGAATTCACCCGATATTGCACCACCAAGTTTTCTTATTTCAATTGGAGTTTTTAGCCAGCTTGAAGTTTTGGCATCAAATCTTTCCAATTTTTGAAGTTCCTGATATTGATCTTCAGTCATCAAATCAATTCCCATTGTTTTTGCCATATTAATTGCACTGTCTTTCGGTTTATTTGCTTTTCTTGATGCTAACGCTTCGGCATCATAGCAAAGACTTCGCCGTCCAGCCGGACTTTCTGCCGAGCAATCATAAAAAATATATTCTCCTGTTTTTCCTGCCTTGCCGGCAGGCAGGTTATCGAAACCAACAACATCTGGTTCACCGTTTGTTCTTTCCATTTCATTCAACGACCAAAGTTTATCTTTATTTTTTTTCAGCTTTGCCTCAATTTTATTCCACTCAATACCATTATGGCGGTTCATATTTTTTTCAAAACGTGTTTTTAATTTTTTGAGAAGTTCTTCAATCTGTTTTGGTGATAGATTTTTCTTCGGCATAATTTTGCTGATTCCTTTTTAAAAAAATAGATTAGTTAATTATCCTGCCGATTTATGGTGGGAGAAACAATACTCGGGAAATTCCGCAGTAACTTTCCCGGCAAATTTATGAATGATTGCAGATTATTTCAAAGCTTAAAACCACTTCTTTCTTTTAAAGAAGAATATCATAAAAGTTGTTATACCGATCATCACACCCCAGGCTGCAAAATACGCCCATGTCCAGTGTAATTCGGGTAAATAGTCGAAGTTCATCCCATAAACTCCAACAATAAAAGTCAGCGGAATAAAAATCGTCGCGATAACTGTAAGCACCTTCATCACCTCATTCATCTTATAGCTCATCAGTGAAAGATGTGTTTCCATCAATCCGTTGATTATTTCTCTCTGCAAGTCAATTGTTTCAGTGATTTGAATTGTATGATCAAGCAAATCACGAAGGTAAGGCATAACTTTTTTGTCTATCAGATTTGATTCTTCTCTTATCAGTCTCGAAAAAATTTCTCTCAACGGCCAGATCGATCTGCGAATGAGAAGAAGTTTATTCTTCAAAGTATAAACTTTTTTAATCTGTGATTGGTCAGTATTTGTAATTACTTCATCATCAAGCAATTCGATTTTTTCTTCTATGTGTTCCAGCGTAAGATAGTATTGATCCACAACAATATCCATCAGTGTATAGAAAAGATAATCGGAATCTTGTTTCCTTACCTTCCCGGAGTTATTTATTATGCGATCTTTGATCGGGATAAAAATATTGTCAGATTTTTCAAGGAAGCTGAAAATAAAACTATTGCCGAGAATGAAACTAACCTGTTCAATAACAGGCTGATGATCATGACCATTGGTTGTGAGCATTTTCATTGCAATGAAAATGTATTTCTCGGTTATTTCAATTTTTGGTCGTGTCTCTGTGTTCAGAATATCTTCAAGCACCAAAGGATGGATGTTAAACTTTTCACCAATTTGTTTGATCAATTCCGTATCGTGAAGACCGCAAACATTCACCCACGTTACCTGCGGTGTATCGGTGTATGGGTCAATCTCTTCAACAGATTTTATTTCACGCGTCTCAACTCCATTTTCATCGTATTCCGTCAGAGAGATTTTAACATTGTCAATTTTCTTTTCACCAACGTAAATAATTGAACCGGGCGGCAAACCGACTTTGGAAATGGTTTTCTTTTTCTTGTTCTGGGCAAACTGCCTTAGGATATTTGCAGGAACTTCCAAAATATTTTGCGGTATCTCTGAAATTTTTTTCATTGTAATTTTCTAAATGTTGAATATATCACACAATTAAAAATATAAAATTTTCTACTGGCAAACATTCGATGCTTTGTTATCTTTCAATTTAATGAATAAAATATTTTCTTACCTCATAATTATTGTGGTTTTTCAATTGGTTACATCCTGTGAATTTTTTGAAGTATCTTCTCACATCGATGCTGATGATCCGAATATTGAATACATCGGCAGATTTGATTTTTCAAATCCTAAAAGTGTAAGATTTGACTGGCCCGGAGTTCAAATAAAAACGCGTTTTGAAGGAACTTCCTGCTCAATAAAATTGAAAGATGGAAACAACGACTACAATATTTTTATTGACGGCAGACTTTATAAAATTATCAGAACAACATCAGATACCATTTACGTGCTTGCAAATGGACTTACAGATAAAACTCATACATTATTAATTGCAAAGCGAACGGAAGCGCTATTCGGCATCGCAACTTTTGATGGATTTATTCTTGATGGCGGGAAAGATCTTGTTAAAACAATCGAGTTAAAAAAGAAAAGACGAATTGAATTTGTTGGCGATTCATATTTTACTGGTTTTGGTACCGACGGCAATTCAGCCGATTGTGTGTTCAGCCGCGAAACAGAAAACAGTTATTATTCATTCGGTCCACAGCTCGCACGAACTTTAAATGCTGATTATTCGGTTGTTGCAATTTCAGGAGTGGGAGTAACAAAAAATTATGGTGATTCATTAAGAACTTCAGAACATCCGCTTCCTTATTATTATGATCGGGTATGTATGAACGAAACGTTGTTGTGGGATTTTAAAAAATGGCAGGCGGATGCTGTTGTTGTGAGACTTGGAAGAAACGATTACTGGCAGAAACCACATCCAAAACGCGAGATGTTTCGGACAGCATATCTGAAGTTGATTAATGATATCAGAAGGCATTATCCGAACGCACACATTTTTACTTTATGCAGCCCGATGAGAAAAGATCCTCATTGTGACTACGTTAATAGCGTGGTAAATGAACTGAAGTTAAAAAACAAAGACAAGAAAATTCATTTTATCAAAGTAGATGTAAAGTTTAATGAAGAAAGAGATTTCGGCTGTGAGAAACATCCAAACAGGTTCGGACACAAGAAGATTGCAGATTTTCTGGAGCCGATAATCAGAAAAGAAATGGGATGGGAACCATTATTGAAAAGAATATTCCCATCCAATCCGTTCAGGAAAAAGTAAATTGTTTTTCTTAATATTTTTACACGATATCTGTAAGCTCAGTCAGATTTAGAATAACAGATTCAAATTAATATTAAAAAGTCGGAACATTTAGCCCCGACTTTTATAAATTTCAACATCTTACTTCAACAGAATTAATTTCTTTGTAGTCATAAAATTGCCCGAAGTAAGTGTGTAGAAATAAATACCACTCGTCAAAGCCGAGCCTGATCGGTTTGATAATTCTGATGCGTTAAAAGTAACAGAATAATTTCCTGCTTCCTGAATTTCATTTACCAATTCAGCTACTTCCTTTCCTAAAATGTCATATACTTTTAATGTTACTAATCCGTTGTTTGGTATTGAGTAAGAAATAGTTGTTGCAGGATTAAATGGATTTGGATAATTCTGCATCAGAGAATATTCTGAAGGCTTTTCACTGCTTGACGGATCTACACTGATTTTATCTGGCGCACCCCCAAGAACCATTTGCATAACAGAATCAGAAGCAACCGAAACTTTTTGGGTGTTATCCACTGCTTTAACTCTGTAGCGAACCCAATGTCCATATAGACATTGTTGTCCAGGCGGGCATATTGACTCCGTCAAATCCTCGTAATAAGTGTTAGTTGTTGTAGTTAATTGAAACCAACCAACTTCATAAGTAGAATATTTTTCTATTTTGTAACTACCACCAGAAAGTACATCCGGTTCTTGGTTTGCATTCCAGGATAAGTACGGGTGGTAGTTTTGACTAACTCCTACTTGAAGAAATGTAGGTTTAGATGGAGGAAGATTCTGCGCAGAAGTTGAGGTAGTATATGCTTTCACAGTTATATTTGTTCCATTTTTACTGTACACTTGTAATGCTACATTTGTAGTAGCTCCAAAGTAAGAGCTCGGGTTACTCCAGTTAGAGAAGATTTCATTATATCCTAAATTAAAGGCGTCTGTTTCATCTCCCATTACATTACGGCGAAGCCACCAATTTCCATATCCATCAGTATCACACCATTTGGCAGCCCAGTGGTTATTCCAGTAAATGTGCAGCGGGTACCTGTCAGTTTTGCCACTGTTTCTATTAACTGCTATACGTTTAGTTTTGGGTACCCAGCCTTGCCAAGGATAACCGACATAAAATCCTTCGCCAGCCCAAAAATCTCCAACGTATTCCCAGTCAAATCTTCCGTCGGCAGTTGCCATATCAAATGTCGGACTGCCGGAAGCACCATTTGTAACTTTCCAGATATAAATACCCGCTCCAAGTGTATTCCATTGAAAGCCGGGATTTGTGCCTCCTTGTTTTATCTGATCATAGTGGCTTAGCCGTTGATGATTTTCCACTAAGAAATAGTTTGACCCAGATACCGGTATTCTTAATATATCTCCGTCAGAAATAAAATCGCCAAGAACCGCAGTGAAATTATCCTGTGTGACATCTGTATAAGCAACATATCCAACTCGCTCTCTTTCCCATCCGCTCATCGCAAAAGTATAACCGCCCATAATTCCTCCGGCTCCTACATTCCAGTGAACCGCACCAAAAATATAGTGCCCGAATTCATGAGCACTGAGACCTATCATCCCAGAATGACCTGCTGTCATACCAACTCTGAATGTAATTCCTGTGCTTTCTCTTGTTGGCCAGTATCTTGCTCTTACTATTTTACCTTCGCCTGTGGTATAGTCAAATTGATGATTTAAATCGCAAAGATTTGCTATTGCACTAAAACCATTACTCAAACCACCATCATTTGTAAACCAAACTGGATCTGGATTTCTATAAATGATATAAATCATATCAACAAACCCGTCAGGGGTAAATTGGAAAGATTGAGTTTGAGTATTATATCTCCATTTATCATAGTCATTGAAATTGACGTTGGGATCAATTGCCGCCAAAACATCCTGGTTGCACTGTGTCCAATTATATCCATGTGATTGATAATACGATTCTGGAGGAAGAGTAACAAGACTGGAATAAACGTTTCCAATGAAATCAAAGTTACCTTGAGTCATTTGCTTCCAATAATCCGATACTGTCATATCAGGATAACTTGATGAAGAAGACGATGCAATAAACTCGTTTGCCTGGTCAGCCCAAGTGGGTAGGCTATTTAAAGGCCAATCGTCATCCGTTCTTATATCACCTGAGAACTTAACGAATACAACTAGTGTCCTAATGTATTCACCTGGCCCATTCATAGCCGGTTTATACAAGCTGCCTGTTTGTATAAGTCCTTGTTCTCTTGGATTATTGCTCAACCCACATTTGAAATCATCTGCTGAGAGTATATTTCAGACAGAAAAAAGAAAGGAAGAAAAACCAAAAGTAAAATGAGCGCTTTCATATGATCTCCTTTTCTATTTAAATTCATTCTACATTCAGGTTACCAGCCTGTTCTGAAATTAATAGTTAGTTAATTGTTTTAATATTTGGTATTCACCACCCAATTAGTTATAAGAAATTATTTTACTAACTGCATTTTTTTCGTTTCAATATAGTTCTCAACTTTAAGTTGATAAAAATATACACCGCTTGCCAAGCCCGAAGCATCAAATTTAACTTCATATTTTCCAACAGGTTTAAATCCATCAACAAGCGTTGCTATCTCGTTTCCAAGTACATCATAAATTTTAAGTGTCTGCCAATTGCCGAACGGTAACTCCCAACTTAAAGTAGTGCTTGGGTTAAAAGGATTTGGAAAATTTTGAGCCAAGTAAAAGCTGCTCGGTGTTTCAGATTCGTCTTCAACGCTTACAATGGTAAAAGTAGTGTCGCCATAAACTATTCCATCTATAACGCATCCCTGTAAGTCATCAATTATTCCACCAAAATCTTGGCTGCTTAATTTCCCGAACTTTTCTGTCCAATACTCTTGAATATAAACTAATCCATTATCGCGTGTTAAAAGTTTGATAGTGGTTTGTTCACCAAATACGTTAGCTACAAATGTATCTTCTATTGCATATACTGTGTTACCACCTATAGTCCAAGTATCACCGATTACAGCATTTTTCTTATAATAAATATGAGTTTCAGTAGAATCAAATTCATTGAATAGCACGTAAAAACTATCTATCCTTAAGCGTGCATATTTATAATATTGTAACCCGCTATAATTTAATTCACGGTAAAGTTTACAATATGCAATTGTATCAAAATAAACACTAGTATCCACAACTGTTGTTCTTGAAAGATGAGAGATTTCATCATAAACCTAAATATTCCCAAGCTTTAATGGTGCGACATTTTGTGCTTTGGTGATTTGTACAAACAGCAGTATAGCAATTGCAGATATAATTGTAAAATTTTTCATAATGTTTTCCTTCCAATGTTATTTCGTTAACTGCATTTTTTTCGTTTCAATATAGTTCTCAACTTTAAGTTGATAAAAATATACACCGCTTGCCAAGCCCGAAGCATCAAATTTAACTTCATATTTTCCAACAGGTTTAAATCCATCAACAAGCGTTGCTATCTCGTTTCCAAGAACATCATAGATGGCTATTGAAACTTCTCCTTCCTTGTTCAGTTGAAGTGGAATTTTAGTTGAACTATTAAAAGGATTCGGGTAATTTGGGGAAAGAACGAAATCATTAATAAAATAATTATAGTCGTGCAATTCGTCCACAGAAGTAACAATTTGAGTTGTGTCACCATATAATTCTCCACTAATAACACAGCCGTGTTGGTATATTTGAGCATCTAGCTCTGCACCACCTCTAAAATAAAATCCAAAGCCTTTTGCTAATTGATCATAATAACGATATAACCTTATTGTATCTATTCCATCAAAATATTCCCAAAAATAAGACAAATACATTAAGTCAGTATTCAGTCCAAATAAATTGACTTCCTTAATTGAATCTATTTTAGCCATTTCAAATGGTCCAGCTCCAGTTTGACTATAATCCCACATTACCCATTGATCACCTGCATTTCCGTTCAGTCTGAAAACATTTATCCATTGCCCGTAATTGAAATCGAAGTAACGATGGTACACGTACAAACTTGTATCAATTTTATAAACTAAAGTATCTGTTAACAGTACAGGAGGTGGTTCAATTGGATTTATAGCTCTTGAAAAGTAAGTGGTATAAATATTACCAGCTTCATCTACAGAATCATCAATTACTATTGTCTGAAGCGTATCTATTTCGGGCCAATAGTATAAAGTGTACTCCCACATATCACCAGTTTGCCAGGGGAAGTAATCAGCATTGCTCTGGCTAAATGTATTGGGTATTTGTATGATAAATAAAAAAACGCAAATTAGTTTTATGTAATTCATTTTAATAACCATTGAAAAATTTAAGAATTGTTTTTTAGTTTCTTAAGCTATGTAAAACCAGTTGGATAATTTCTCCCTGCAACAATTTGACTTGTCTTTTTCATAATTGGTGGACAAATTTGTGAAGAGAAATTTCTGGGGGGGGGGGGGTAAAAATATAACAGGAATTTAATAACTCAATTAAAGTTGAGTTCAATAAAATAGAACCGTATTTAAGATAATTAAACATTTGGTCCCAAGCCGTATAAATTCCAAAAGCAACCTAATGAATGAATTTGGTAAAGTCAAGAGGCACGAAGAAACGAGCAAATAGTATTCCGTAGTCAAAGATAATAAAACAAATTTTATAGTTTCAAATGTTGCTTGGTAAGATTGAAATACTTCTGAGGAAAAGATTACCAAATCTGCAATAAAATATTCCCATCCAATCCGTTTAACAGAAAATAAATTTTAGTTCTGCGTTTTTTCTTCTTTATTCAGATAAAGAGTTTGTGTAGGATAAGCAAATCCTATTCCTCTTTGCTCAAACGTATCATAAATTTTCATGTTTATCGCTTGTTGAATATTCATATACTTATTGTAATCTGCTTCCAAAACAAAATAAACAAACTCGAAGTTAAGACTGAAGTCGCCGTACGAAGCAAAATGCCCACGGTCAAATGCTACATCCTGCTGTGATTCAATTATCTCCCGGACAAGTTTAGGTATTGACTCAATCTGTTCTGCGGTTGTTTGATAAATAACTCTGAGAGTAAATACAACTCTTCTTCTTTCCATTTTTTTATAATTATGGATTCGAGAGTTTGTAAGATCATGATTAGAGAAAACGAGTTGTTCACCGCTCAGTGATCTGAGCCGGGTTGTTTTAATTCCGGTATATTCAACCGTTCCTGATTTATCCTGAACAGTAATAAAATCTCCAACCTCAAAAGGACGATCAAAGAAAATTACAAAATAACTGAATAGATCGCCAAGTATCGTTTGTGCTGCAAGAGCAATTGCAATTCCACCGATTCCAAGTCCTGCAATCACAGCAGAAATATCAAAACCAAGGTTATCCATCAAAAAAACAAAACCAACAACCCAGACAAAAATATTTATCAGCACGGTCATTCCGCGAAGTTGTCTTGCTTTTTCTTCACCGCGCTCTTGCTTTCTTATAAAATATGTTATTGTGAACATTATCGTTGAACTGATGAAACGCACGATGAAGAAAGTTATTATAAAAAGTGAAACTACTTTAAGAATCTTTGCAGTACTTTCACTTAACGCAAGGCTGTGTAATGCAGAATAAAAAACTGCGTAAAACAAAAGAGGGATAATAGATTTCTCAATGCTTTTTATAAGCAGATCGTCTATTGTTGTTTCGGTTTTCGCCGCCCATTTTTTCAGTCGAAATAATACAATCTTTTGTAATACTTTAACAATGAGAACACCGATTATAAATATTCCAAGGGCAATTAAATAACTTTGAATAGTATTGCCCCAGAAAGTTTGGTTTAAGAATTCTTGCATTGGTTTAATCTCCTTATTTTATTCAAACCATCTGAAGACGATGGAGAAATTTTCTAAAGTGTGTTCAAAAGATAATGGTATGTAAAAAGAAATGCGAAAAATCAGAAACGATGTGAATAAGTAAGGCTTGATTGAATTTCATTAAACTTTCCGCCGGTTAGTGAATTTCCATTGAAGACGGTATAAGATAATATAAAGGAAATAGCATCATTAGCAGAAAAATTATAACTGCTGTTCAATCCAGTTCTGAACGACGTATTTTTTTCTGATAGTGAGGTGCCGATTAACAGAGAAGATGAAAGTTGATTATCAAATTCTCTGTGTTGAAAACTTATTGAATATGTTTGTGTAAGCGTGGTCAAAGTATCAAACACTTCGCTGCTTACCAAACCAGCCGATAAAGCCGAGTTTAAGTTACTCAGAAGTGAAAAATTCATAGCAAAATTAATCGTGTGAATGTTCGTCGTATTGTTTTTCAACAGAACGGATTCGTTATTGGAACTCTGGAAAAAATAATTTACAGTTATTGCCCGTAATAATTCAGTCTGGCTTAGAAGAAAGTTTTGGTTTAGTCCAATTACAAGATTTGAAAAATCAGTTTTGGTCGTATCGTTTTTTGAATCGTTTCTCATTCCAAGAATGTTTGCCATTGCACCAATCGTCCAGATATCAGTCAGCATACCACTAACGGAAAAATTAAATATGTTCCGGGCAGTAGTGAATAACTTCTGGTCAAGAAGATTATCGGATTGATTTATCCAGCCTGCACCAAATGAAAATCTGTCAACTCTGAAATTTCCATTGAGTGAAATTTCCTGCTGATCATTTAGCAGATAAGCAACGCCAAGCGAGTAATAACCCGGACCGGTGTATTTGTACCCTGCCTTAAAACTTGCCGTGGAAAGATTTACAGTAAAAAGCGTGTTAATTGCATAATCATAGTTTGTTCCCACATAAGGATCATAAAACGCGGTTACAATTTTAGGGACGTCAACCGAATCCTGATTAATTTTATTTGCACGAATATCCCGCGAATAAATACTTCCACCGGCTTCATAATCAAGCACGAATTTGTTTTCTCCAAATGTAACTTTTCCTTTCGCAGCAAGTAATAAATTTTCCTGAGGTGTAACAGCATTTGAATTTAATATCTGGTCAGTTACACTTATTCCTTGTTTATATTCAACACCAGCTGCTATCCTGAAAACAAAATTACTGATATCATAAACTGATGAATCTTCCTTACTTGTAATTTTTATTAATGCCTGGAAGGTTTCCGGACCCGTAATCGTCCAATTGTAATAACCAATATTGGGTTGATCATTTGCTACTAATTCGTAATTGTTTCCACCATCGCGGGAGAGTTCAATTTTTAACAATCCGCCAATACTTGAAGAAGTCCATTTGATTGAAGTAAGTGAACCGAGCGGTAAAATATCATCCCCGTTGGGAGAAATTACGGTTATTGATTTAACATTTTGAGGAAGAGAGCTTGTTTCGTCACGTGCTTTGAGAAATATCAAATCGAAATAAGTTTGATCCTCTTTGCCGTAACCAAGTTTTGCAGCAAGAAGAAACCTTTTATAACTTCCATCCTGAGCACCACCGGGAACACTCCTTTGTGTGAATCCTGAAACTAAGGATATTCTGAATAAATCCGGTTTAAAATTAATACCACCGCCTCTGATTTTTATTCCACTTAATGATAAAGGAGAATATTCTTTATTGAAATCACCAACGTTGGCTGAGCCCCAGCCCCAATCAGGATTTATTCCGAACTGATTAATATTTTGTCTTGCCGAACTTCCCTCGGTTGATAATAAAAAACTGAATGGTAACTGAAACACACCGTAGAAATCAACTACGGGATTAAAGAATAATCTGCCTGTTGCTGATGGTCTTCTTTTGGGCTGACCGGATATGCTATACAATTCACCATAAGCACCAAGATCACCGTTAATACTAATGATATCTCTTGATGAACCTTCAGTTGAATCCGATGATGTTTGGGCAAAAATTGCAGAAGCAAAAATCAGCGATGAAAAAAACAGCAGAGAGATAAATAGTATTTTCATGTTGTTTTATGGTCTGATTGAAACCGTATAGCTTGATAAACTTTCCTGCTGATTTTTATCTAAAGCAGTAACCGAATAAAAATATAACTCCCCGCTCTTCACACCACGATCATTCATCTGGAGTGGTTTCCCTTTCTTCACAGAACCAAGAAATTCTTTTTCTTCATCTCTCTGCTGGCGATATACTCTGTATTCAGTAATATCTTCTTCAATCACAGGGTCCCATTTTATGATCACGCCTTCTTTATCTCTTGAAACATACAAACCGACTGGTGATTTTACTTCAGCCAGCGGTTTAAGCAACTGAACTGGATTGCTCAATGAACTCTGTCCTCCAAACAGATCAATAGATTGAACAACATATTCATAAGTTTTCCCGGTTTCAGTAGTCGTATCAATGAATAAATTATTATCGCTGGAAAGAGCAGAATCAATCAGCAGTTCATATTCAGAAGTTGTTTTCCCTGATGGGTCAATTGTTTTTCTGAAGATCAGATAATAACCAACTGAGCTTTCAATTTCAGTCATATCATCCCAAAGTATTCGGATAGAATTATCATCCTGCAGAAAAGCGACAAGTCCTGTTGGAGCCGGAGGAACAGTTTCAATTTCAGGTCTGATTGCTATCGTATCAGAAAAATTACTTAGAGCATGACTAGTACTCGATGACCTGATGCTGTAGAGATAAGTTAGTTTTCCTGAAAGTTCTTCACTCGTGTCTGAATAAACAGTAAATGGTTTTTCTTCATTAATCAGATTTGAAATAAGCGCAAGCGAATCACTGAAGCCATTACTTCTGTAAACCCAAAATCCTTCAATAAAATCTTCAGTGTTTTGCCATTGGAGCTTAACTCCGTTTGACAAAGATTCTGCGTTAATATTTTCCGGTGGAACAGGCGGAATAATGCTTTGGTGAAATCCTCCGAATCTTGCTGATGCAGGAGAATTTTCTCCTAAAGGACCGGTAAGTTGAAAGTAATAATAATACCGTTTCATAGGCTCAGTCATAATATCGACGTAGTTATTTAATTTGGGAGAAAGCTCTGCGATCTGTACAAAACCAGAATCAAATATTTCACTTCTGAAAATTTTCACACTTACTACTGCATCGGGATTTGGAAGAAACCAGGACAATCTAAATGCGTCGGATGAATCATCCGAAACTATCTGAACATTATGCGGCAGAGGAACATTTTGAAAATTATAAGCACCGATAAAAATTGTGTCAGAAGGAGTCCCTTCGTTTCCGAACAGATCTAACGGCAAAATAAAATAGTTATAAAAGTTATAGGCAGAAACGGAAGTATCTGTTAATATAAAAGATAAAGTATCATTGGTTATGTTGAAGCCATTTATGGTGCTGATTTTCTGATAACCCCCTGCTCCATTATCTCTTCTGAATATTTTGAACGCAGATGGAGTAACCTCGCCGGAAACTCTGAACTCTAAAAATATTTTATTCACTTCAGCGGAAGACGAATAAAAATTAATTCTATCATTTCTAAAAACCTGAGGAAAGGAAACCGAACCAGTGAATTCTTTCTGCTGAACATTCACAGCATTTGAAATGCGATATTGATATTTGGTATTCAAATTTGCTGATGCATCAAAATACATTGTGCCGAGGGCTATTTTGATAAAAGGAATATTTCCCCAGTAAGGAATTGAATCAACACGATTTGTTCTCTGCCAGATATTCCAGATTTGTGATGCTTGTTTCTCATTGGGAAAATTAAAATCAGAGAACTGAGTACTTAATGCAGATAACTTTCCTGCGAACTCAACTTCGGACAAAGGATTAATGGTTTTACCAAGTTCGATCCAGTTTTCAACCGATGTTTCTGTTCTTTCGATAATGTAGCTGCCGGATGAATTTGCAATATCAATAAAAATTCCGAAAGCACCTCCTATTGCTGCCGGATATTCCTGCTGACTGAAAAGATTACCATTGCAAAAAGCTAACAGACAAATAAATAATTTTATTCTGATCATCTTCATTCTCCTTTTAATTCCCGCTGCAGGTTCCTGATTGAAAACCGAAGCTCATATTCCCGCCGCTGTCAAGATGCATAAGTGCGCCGAATGCAAAATCTTTACTAATATTTAAAATCTCATACGTACAGCCGCATCCATCAAGATCACAGCCATAGAATTTTTGGATTATATGTCCCCCAATGCTAAAGCTTGTGCAACCATCGAGATTAAAAGTTCCGGCACCGGTTTGATAACTTCCTTCAACTCCCATTTCAAGGGTTGCTTCTCCGGTTAATTCAGTACAGGTTATTGACTGCATAGTTAAGAAAGCTTTTACAAATCCGAGTGCTCCAATTCCATAAGTTGAACCTCCCGCATCAAAACCTTTATATACCTTAATATCTCCGCCGGCGTTAATTCCGAACTTTAGAACAAATACTCCAAGTTCAAGATCAATGTTTGGTATGAGTATAGGAATTGACATCGCACCTGATAAAAGGAAGCCGCTTATATTATCTTGAAATGAATTTGGCAGACTTTTTTTGTAAGATGCTTTTGCAAATTTTTCTTTTACCGAGCTTGTCATAGAAGGATAATCTCCAAACAGCATTGCAGCATATCCAGGACCAACTCCCGGAACTGTCATCGTTCCGCCCCCAAGAAAATACCAGCCGGAGCCATCAATCAGCATTTCAGCGAGACCAGTGAGATTAATACCACCCATATTCTGATTGATATCCATTGTCCCAATTAATCGGCTGTTTTCAAATTCATAAATCCAATTCATTCCACCGAATGGAGTTGGAACATCTTTAACAGAAATTTGCTGGTTGTCTGCTTTTATTTCACCATACACTGTAAACGCAAGTCGTTTCTTGTCATTGGTAATTCCTTTTGTTCCTGTAAGATCACCTTCGAAGTGGAAATTATTCCATTTATTGGCTGCCACTTTCATTCCACCGGTAAGTTTATCGAGATAGGTTTTTGCCTCGCCGATTTTCAATGTCTGAAATGAATTCAAAGTAGTAAACGGTGTTGAAGGAGTTTCAACCAAAACAGAAGTTGAATCTGCAGTGTGGTATAACCAGCAATTAGTTTCGAATTTATTTTCTTCACCCACAACGCCGTGGGATCTGAATCCTGATTCATCAAGAACCTGTGAAAGCTGCTGCTCTTCAGTTACGCCGAACTGCATATAAACACCATTGCCTGCCGCAGTATTTATATTTATTCCTTTCATCTTAAAAGCTAACTGACCGCCGCTTCCTTTGTAATATTGAACTGCAGTGCTTTGGGATACATTCGGTATGCTGAAACCAAGTCCCGGGATGTGCAGGTAATCATTATAAGCAAGCAATGCAGAAGTAAGATTAAGATTTCCAACTTTGTAAAGTTTGATTATCTGGTTTTGTTCGGGGGTAAGTGAGAAGAAATCACTTTTACTGTTGATAGTAAAATTACTCATCCGCATAAGTGCATTCGGTTCCATTCCTGGCAAGCTTTTAAAATATGCTGCGTATGGATCGTTCAGATTTTTTTTGCTGATAGATATATACCAGTATTTTTTTGCATTATCATATCCAAAGTAAGGGTTGCCTGTGATTGTAATTGGAACAATTCCTGAAATAAGCATTGAATTAAAATTAAAATCTGCAAACTGAAATCCCGTTGGAGTAACATCAAGACTTTTTATCGGGATATCAGTTCCCGTTTTCAGAATTCCTTCGGTTATAATCAAATTGCTTTTGCTGAACACCCACTTAGATGCAGATAAAGACCAGTTATCAAGATTAAAGTTAAAAGGTTTATCGCCTGCAATCGGTTCAATTCCAACCTGATGAAATACAACATCTCCGATCGGAAGTTTAATGTCTGATGGTGCTGCATTCTGTATGTTCGTATGAAGAGTTGTTCTAAGCTTAACATCATTATCTTTTAAAAACGAACTATCAGCATTTGCATCGGCTGTAAAAGTATTTATTTTGAAATTGAGGTTACCACCATTTTCATTCGTCACATTGAATCCGTCCGTTAAATTTAATGGAACAGAAGCATCAGCAGTGATTGTCGGGATAAGTATTTTATTCTGTCCCGAAGAATTAGGATCTGCAAGATAAATTCCACTGTATCCGCTTAAACTGCCTTGTGTGTTAAATGATGAAGCATTAACAAATACCTTTCCCTTTAATACACCAGAACCTGTCCCTGCTTCATACATCCTGACACCACTGCTGACATCACCAAGCTTGCTTCCATATTTTTTATATACTTTCAGTTCCATTGAAGCTTCATCAAATATCAGCGGAGGATTAGAAAGTTCAGCGTACGGAATTCCTTTTGGATTTTTATTTGTTCCGGGTTGAATAGGTATATCTGTGAAGTTCAAAATAGCAGTTGTTGAATCGAAAACTTCAAAGAGATTGTTTTTCTTAAACTTTTTTATTGTCCCTTTTATTTTTACACCACCATTCGGTTCTTCAGTTAAACCGGTGAGGTTAACAGGAAATCCGAGAAGCTTTGTAATATCCATCCCATTATAAACTGTGAGGAAAAGATCAACACCCGATTTACCAGCATCAGTAGTATAAACATTTGCACTATCACCGATGATGGTTTCTTCATCAGAATGTTTTGAACCATAAACAATTACACCTTCACCGATTGGAACGTTTGGAAGAATGTACTCACCAATCTCATCAGTTTTGGTAGAGATATTCAAATCAGGATTACCGAAATCAATCCATACATCAGCGTCCTTAACTGGCTGGCTGCCAGCGACGTAAACTGATCCGCTAATGTAAGTTGCTTTGTCGAGGGCTATTGTATAATACTCATCGTACTTGGACGGTTTATTAATCATCGTTCCAACTTTTTTCACATAGTATTTCCCGTTTGGAGCTTCCACAATAACCTTAAAGTTTGTTGCATCACTTGCAAATTCAAACTTTGCAATTCCACTTGAGTTCGTAGTTTTTTCAAGATAACTGCCAAGTAACTGAATTTTTATTTTTGCATTTTGTATTGGAGGCCATTGATAAACCTTTGGATAAGGATTTTCCGGTGTTGGTATCCATGGCTGGCTTTCTTTAATCACAAAAACCATCCTGTGAAGTTTGTGATAAACTTTTAGCGTTCCGAGATCCTGTTTGTCTTTTGTGATGGTCACATAGCTTGTATCTATTATATAACTTGCAGGATTATCAACCGGGGTAATTATCAGTGGCTGATGATTTAGCTTTGCGACAGGAAATTCAAATGAGCCGGGTGTTATTACGAACTGTTTAGTTTTTATATTATAGAAATAACCGGCAGGTTTAACTGTTTTTTCAGGACTATCACCAATTTTTATTTTTGCTGTTATTCCGTTCCCATATTCATCACTGATTTTTCCAAATACAATTGCCCCTGGGTCTAATGGTAAATCTCCCATTTGCTTTTTCTCACCCATCTGCAGAGCCCCATTCTGTGCTTGTCCCTGTATTTGCCATATCTTTGACTTAAATCCATTTGCGGTCAAGAATAAACTTCTAACAGGACCATTAATCGGATAAGGTGAAGTGGGAGAGTACTCAACTGGTAAAAAAGCGAATTTAAAATCACCGGTTGCATTTGTTGTATAAGTTCTCTCTATGATTGGCAAAGGAAGGTTACCAATAAATTTCAACTTCATCAGGTTTACTTTAACATTAGTTAATCCTGCACCAGTTTGATCAGACCTCACAACTCTGCCTTTAACCAGCGGCAGTAAAGGTGTCGCATAAAAATTTTTGTTTACAGTTGGATAAACATATTGTGAATTGTATGTCGCGTTGTCTATGGCTGATAAAACAATTCCACCTTTTTCAATCTTTTCAACAAACTCAACTAATCCTGCTTTCTTTTCAGTGTAAAGATTTATATCGGCACCATAACCATAACTGAATGTAAATTTCTCGAGCATAGTTTTGTAATTGTGCGGCGCGTTTTCAGTACTTTTGGCATAAATGTAATACCGATCTGAAGGGCTGATATTAACAATCAGTCGCTTGAAAATTATTTTTCCATTCTGATTTGTAATTCCCTTTGCAACCACTTCATAGCCGAACATTGTTTCTCCCGGTGACTGTTCCGGGAGCCCCTCATTATCCGGTAAATAGTAAGCCCGGAATTTTCTTAAAAGATACACATCCATTTGTTCGAGCGGCAGATGAGAATATTGTTCTGAGAATTTTTCTTCCTTCGATGGTTTAATCGTTGCCTCGAGTTGATAGCTTCGTATATACGAAGTAAGGCTGCCGATATTTTTCGTTTCCCATGGTTGAATTATTATATCTTCATCCGGACTGGTGTAATAAGGATGGTCAACAATTATTCTTGCAACTCTATAAACATCTCCAATGTATGTATAACAATTTTCTCCAGAGGTACAATTTGATAATGTATGATTTGCTTTCACCAGAATCATACTATCCGGACAGATATAATTGAATTGAAAATTTCCGTTCTGATCGGTTGTAGCTGTAGCAAGCAATTTATCGTTATCAGTAGGATTGCCAGGGATATTACCGTCTTTAAGAATTAATGTGCCTTGGGGAGCTTCATCCTCATATTGAGTTCCTGTATGGCTTGTATATTTCAAAATATATTTTATAACAAGTTTAATGTTTGTATTTGGCAGCGCCCATTTTTCATTATCCTGCAAATCAGCATATTTATAATTAAGCTGTCCGGAAACTTTACACCATGCAGGAAGAACAAATGTACCTCCTTGTACATATCCACCAATAATCTGAGAAATTCCGGATATGTATTTGAACTTCCAGACTGCGCTTGATTTCAATTCGTTGTTTGTATTTGCATCAATTACTTTAACCTGCCAGGCATATTCTTTTCCATTCAAAAAATTAATCGGAGTAACAGGTGTTGTAGTGTTCGAAGGCGGATTAACAACAGGAATGAATATAGGATAATTATTCATCGCTGTCTCGGGAGATTGTCCCTGCAATATCTCACAAACTTTAACCAAATATTTTATTACCTCTCCTTGCTTGGGTGTATATGACCATTTAAATACGGGAGTCTTTGTGTTTAAATCAGAATTGTTTTCGGGCTCTGTAAGTAATGGAAAATCAAGTGTGTTTGTTATTATAACTATTGAAGGCATTTTTTTTACAAATGTGAATATTTCACTCTTACCTTCATTCTGCGCGGGAGGAAATCCAAACTGATCAAGTGCCTGAACCTGCCAGACATAAGTTTTATTAAAGTCAAGCGGCAACGCATCTATCGGATAAGTGAAGGTATTTAAACTAATCTGATTATTTAAATAATGAGGATAATTTGCGCTTAATGCTTGAGCAGGAGTTTGCCCTTGCAGAAGTTCAACAATCTTTAAAGAATAGTTAATAATATATGCCGGCGGAACAATTACAGGTGTCCATTGTAACGTCGGATAATTAATTTCGCCGGGCAGAGAATCCTGGTTTGCAGGATAAATAAGATGTGGAGGTTCAGGATAAATTATTGTAAAGTCTCCGCAAACATTTGCAGCAAGTATTAAACCGTTCATATCTTCAATAGTCATACACGCAGTATATTTGCCCTCGGGAAGTCTCCCGGTTCTTCTTACCTGAGTTTTCAACACAGAATTTGGAAAAGTCGCTTCATCGAGATCGAAAAGAGTTGTATTGTCCAAAACAGTAACCGGCGCCTCAGAAATTACTAATGGGTTTGTTACACAGGTAAATATATTTCCTTGTGATTGATGTGTTACAACTGATTTAATACTGACGGTATTGTTTCTTCCTGAATTGTTAAATATGGTCATTGAACCAATTGCCGCAGGATTTGTTTCCCAATCGCTGATATATGGTGAAGGAAATGGATTGAGATTTAAAGTCGCATTCCAGCCCTGTGAGTAAATTAATGAAGATGAAAAAATAATCAGCAGTGGTAATAAACTTTTCATAATCTTTCTTTCGATTAATGATACTGGAGAATCCGGAGACCTGAGTTATAATCTGCAACAAATATTTTATCATTATTTACAAAAACGGAAAATGCAAGATCGGGAGTTGCAGAAGAACCAACTTGTTTTGGGTTTGCCGGATCACTTATGTTATATACGAGAATTCCATCTGTATTTGCTGCTACAAAAAGCAGATCGCCTTTTAAGAAAAGTTTTCTTCCGGCGGCAGGTAATTCGTGTCTCTTGATTTGTACCGGTTTAGTCTTGTCTGTAATATCAACTATGTGAAGATTTTGAATTGAAGCTATGAAGCAATAATTCCCACTGACTACAACATCATCAAATTCAGAATAATCCCAGTAATTTTCTTCTTTAAATCTTCCTTTTAACTGAGGCGAAGAAATATTGCTCACGTCAATTACAAACAATCCGGAATCCTGATCCAGCACGTAAGCGAAGTTCCCCTCAACATAAACAGCATCTGATTTATTTCCGGAAAGATCAAGATAGCTTTGAACAAACGGTGCAGATTTATTAGAAACGTTGAAGATACAAAAATCTTTATCCTTGCATGCTGCATACGAGTAGTTGTTAATCACAACAGCATTCGAGATGACAGGGGCAAATGAAAAATCCTGACCAACCTGCAAAGGAACGGCTGGATTACTGATGTCTAAAATTATTAATCCGCTTCCGCTTGTGGCGAGATATGCGTAATTACCATCAACATAACATTTTTGAACAAATGATTTGTAAAAGACACTTTTCTCGGTCGGGTTTTTCGGATCGCTGATGTCGATAATTCTTAATCCCCATTGATCAAGAGCAACATTTGTAAAGTTGTCAGCAATGTAAGCAAAATTGTTCTGAACAAATACATCTTCAAAGTATGGTGTCAGATTAGAATATGTGAAAGAACCAATTTCACTTATTGATAATTGATTATCGTCATTTGGATTATTAGGATCTTCTTCACTGCAACTGATGATTACAAGAGATATAAAAGTTAAAACCGCTAAAAATTTGTTATTGAATTTCATCTCTTTTCTCTTCAAATATTTTTATAATAATTAGCCAAACGATAATCTATTTGTTCTGTCATTTGGGAATGAAAAAATTCAGTACAAAGAGCAATCATAAATTTGATCAAATAATTTTTCATACCAGCCTCTTTTAATTAATAATCTTTATAAAAATATTATTTTGAATTATGAATTTCTGATTAATGAAAAATTTTCATCACTTCTTCTACAACTTTTCTTGATACATTCAATGTGTTATCATCAAATCCCAAATCCTTTCCATAACTGGATATATGAATCTGGTAGTAATCCTTATAGACCACGATGAGATTATAAATTCCTCCAAGATCATAAAAGTATGCTGCATCACCAAGATCTGTAACAGTTTTGCATGTCTTTAAAGCATTTTCCTGAAGCTCATCAATTTCGGCATCGCCGGTCTTATCACCACCAATAATTTTTTCTTTTTCTTTTGGAAAGCTTGTGTTACCAAATCTTCGCACCAAAACAGCAATATTTTTACCCGGAGAATAATATCCGCATTGCGATACGTACTTACCCATGCTTTCATCAGTTTGATGAACTGTACTTATTTCTTCGTTGAAAACAATTCCTGTTATTGAACTCATCTTACTCATTGGAAGAAGTTCACACATAGTCTTTTGAGGGACTTCAAAAGCAGAGTCCGATTTATTTTGATTTGATTCTGGTTTATCTTCGGCACAACCGTAGAATAAAAACGGTAAAAGGGAAAGAGTTAAAAGCTTAATAAAGTATTTCAATGCAGACTCCATTTTGGAATAAAATATTGGATGTAAACTAAGGCGATACGTCGGAGGTATCAATCACATAAAGATGTGAATTTTAATAGGAGTGATTAAAAGATTTTATCTTTCAGTGCTTTGGCAACCGCTCCGGATTTTGAACTTACGTGAAGTTTTTGGTAAATGTTTTTGATGTGTGAACGAACTGTATCAAGACTGATGAAAAGTGTGTCTGCAATTTTTTTATAACTTAAACCATTGACAAGCTCCTGCAGGATTTCTTTTTCCCGTCGTGTAAGATTATACTCAATTGTTTTTTTATCCGGTTCATTAAAGAAACTTAAAACTCGTTTAGCAATACTCGGTGTCATTGGCGCACCACCTGCATTAACATCTTTTATTGCATCAAGAATTTGTTCAAGGGGAGTTCTTTTAAGAATGTATCCGGAAGCACCAGCACGCAGCGAATCAAATATTTGTGCGTCGTCTTCATAAACAGTCAGCATAACGATATTAGCTGCCGGATAGATGCTTTTGATTTTAGAAACACATTCGATTCCCGACATACCAGGCATTGAAATATCCATAATAAATACGTCGGGAAGAATATCATCAAGTTTACTTAGTAAAGTCTGACAATCTGCAAAAGCACCTTTTAATACGAATTCATCTGCCGATTCAATCAGTGCGGAAATACCTTTCCGTATCTGTTCATCGTCTTCAACTATTACAACTGATATTTTTTTATCATTCATTATAGATTTAGAAAATTATTAACTGTATCTAAAGTCACTAATAATTTAAAAATAGTCAATCACATATAGATGTGATTTATCAAATTGGTATTTCAATTATTACTTTCGTTCCCTTGCCGGGCGATGAGTTTAGCTGAAGTTTAGCATTAATTTCATTTGACCTGTGTTTAATATTTTTCAATCCATTCCCCTCAACTTGTTTGATTATGTCAAACCCAACACCATTATCCTCAATTGATAGCAAAATTTTCCGAGTGGGTTTTTCATAAAATCTCAAGTCAATTCTTACAGTTGAAGCATTTGAATACTTAGCAGAATTTGTAACCACCTCTTTAAATATGGAAAGCAGATTTCTTCTGACATCCATCGGCAAAATTATTTTTTCGTTTCCTGCTTTAAGATTAAACTCCAGGTTTATTCCTTTTGATTCGAGAATTTTTACTGAATAATCTTTTAACTTAAGCAGTGCATCTTCAAATTTGTCATTGCCTGGATTTACAGCCCATACAATGTCACTCATTTTATCTATTAAATCACGTGATGTATTTTCAATTCTTTCTAACAATTCAACCGCCCGGATAGAACCGGATTTGGATTCTCGTTTAATGAGCTGTGTAAATATTGCAATGCTTGATAAGCTGGTACCAATCTCATCGTGTAAATCGCTGGAGATTTTTGTCCTTAATATTTCGACTTTAAGCGCCTGCCGGATTTTATATTGATAGATAATATAATTGACAAGTGAAACAACCAGTACAAAAACAATTATTGACAGTGCGATAAACCACCAGCGCTGCCAAAATGGAGCCAGAATTATAAAGTTGAAAACTGCAGGATTAGAACTTTTAAGACCTTCCTTATTTATCGCATAAACTTTGAAGGAATATTTTCCGGGAGGAAGATGTGTATAGCTGAGATAATTTCTTTGTGTGTTGAACGTCCAGTTTTTATCAAATCCTTCTAATATATAATCATACCTGACATTAGATTCATCTTTGAAACTTGTTCCTGCAAACTCAAAGAATAACGTATTGTTTGAATATGTTAATTCGATGATTTCATTTTTCGAAATAGTCTGTTTGCCCAGATCTTCAAATCGAAATTCTCCAGTTGAATCGGAGTTCGGGTTGTCGGGAAGCTCTCCATCCAATAATCTGATCTGCGTAAAATGGATATTAGGTTTTGAATCGAATGCATAGTTGTTTCCGGTATTATAGCAAAAAATCTGACTCCAGGAACAAAACCATAAATCACTTTCAACTTTTGTAGAGAATTTTATTTCACCCGAAGAGATACCATCGCTCGCATCAAATTTTAACCAATGTTTACCGTCAAATTTATTTACTCCATTGGCTGTAGAGAACCAATAGTTATTAAAATCATCTTCCAGAATTGAGAATACCCAGTTACTACTTAACCCATCTTTAATTGAAAGCTGCTGAAAATTTCCGTTGTCACAAATAAAAACTCCGCCATAACGTGTTCCCACCCACAACTTTTTCTTGCTGTCTATATACAGTCCTCTGATATGAAGATCATTCAGCCCGTTCTTTTCAGTAAAGCGAAAGATGGAATCAGCTTTAATCCTGAACAATCCGTCAGCCCACGAACCAACCCAAACAGAATTATCCTCACCTACTATCAACCATCTGATGCTTGTATTAGAAAGAATATTTTTACTTTTTGAGTCAGAGAAATTCCATTTTTCTTCCGACTTGTTACTAAAGTTGAAGATCTGTCCATTCCTACAATAAGCCAATCCGGACTGAGAGCCTATCCAAACTATTCCGTTTAAATCCTGCTTAATATTGTAAATGAAATTGTGGGGCAAGCCGTCTTTTTTGGTAAAATGCAAAACGCCGGATTTATTTTTTACAAATACACCTCTGTCTGTAGCAAACCACAGGTCATTATTAAATCTGCCGATTCTATTATATGATGCTTTCCCGATTCCTACAGTAAAAGTTGAAGGTGCAAGAGAGAAATCTTTGATTTCGTATAAGTCTAAATTCGAACCAATTAATAGCTTATCGTCAATCTGAGTTACATCAGACGTAAAATATGTTTGTGGCTTTTGATTTTTAATGAACTTCAGATTTGTGTTCGTAAGTTTGCTCATTCCGTCAAGCGATCCTATCCAAAGATTATTTTCATTATCATAGAATAAGCTGATTATACTTGTCTCGGTTAATCCGTTATTATGATTAATTGTTTCCAGCCTGTTGCCATTAAATAAGAAAATACTTCCGAGCATACCAATTCTTAAATTACCATATCTATCCTCACAATAGGAAATTGAAGGCACTGTGATTTCAGGATGAGATTTAGAAAAATCGGTTATTTTATTTTCTTTAAGGAAGTAAAGTTTATTTATAGTAGTGAACCAGAGTCTTTTATCTTTATCAAAATAAACATAAAACACCGGTTCTTTTTTTTGTGTGGAATCAGGATAAACGAATTCGTATTGATCATTGTGTTTTCGTACGAGACCAATATCAGTAGCGTAATAACTTTCACCATTGTCAGTAAATGCTGCACGTAATATGTTAAGTTTACCAAGTTTGCCAAATTTATCCTGATGTCTGACTTGGGTAAAAACACTATCTTTAAAAATCCATTCTGAAATTCCTTCATCTGTAAAAATCCAGATATTTCCTTTTGCGTCTCTGGTAATTTGACTAACGTATGGACTTATCAGGTATTTTTTATTGTTTAAAATCGTTTTAATAATATCTTTTTTAAAGGGAGTTTTTTCAAAAACAGCAATTCCGCTTCCCAGCGTACCGACCAGCATAACACCAGGAGCTACTTCAAGAAAACTTGTTATTACAGGAACTGGCAATCCATCATCTATTCCATAATTATAAAAAGAAAATCCGTCATATATGCTTACACCTTCTGCCGTTCCAAACCACATTCTTCCGAAAGAATCTTGTGAAATAACTCGTATTGTTCCCTGAACAAGTCCATCTGACGTGGTGTATTTTTTGAAATAGTAAACTTGTGCTGTTAAGTTTGATAGCAGAGATATGAAAATAAAACCGGAAGTCAGTATTTTTTTGAACATAATAATTAATATTAACTAAGAATTCTATCTATCAAAAGTCTCTTCAAATAAAAATAAAATCAGGAATAATAATTTCTATGAAGATTAGATTTTTATTCAATCACTTTATCGTTTTCAATATCTGATCTTTCAATTTATAAAGTCAAAGAAAACAAATAAATAAAATGTCAGACAACACTCAATTTTATAATAGTATTTCATTCCAACAGGAAAAACCCGAAAATAATATTTTCAGAGCCTCTGAAGAATTTAAAGAGGAAGCTCATTTTTCTTCTCACAATCAATATAAAAATGTTTATGAATTTTCTGTTGCCGATAAAGAAAGATTCTGGAGCGGCGAAGCAAGGGAATTATTCTGGTTTAACTTGTGGAAAGAAGTAAAACAAGGCAAAGCTTTTAATTCAAAATGGTTTGTCGGCGGAAAAACTAATCTTAGCTATAATTGTCTTGACAGACACTTACCAACCGAAAAAAGAAATAAAGCCGCGGTAATCTGGGAAAGTGAAACAGGCGAAAGCCAAATACTCACTTATCAATTGCTTTATACCAAGGTATGCAAATTTGCAAATGTTCTGAAGAAATACGGTGTGCAAAATGGTGATAATGTAATTATTTATATGGGGGTAATTCCGGAATCGATAATTGCAATGCTAGCTTGTTCAAGAATTGGAGCAATTCATTCTGTTGTGAACACTGACCTCAGCAGTATTGCGCTTTCCGAAAGGATAAATCATCTCTCCTGCAGGTTATTGATTACACAAGATTATGTTTTCAAAAAAGGTAATCAGCTTGACATAAGAAGCAAAGTGGATTCCGCACTTAAGAACACAAACTTAATAGAAAAAGTTATTTTGTTCAGAAGGTTAAAAGTACAGGAAACAAAACCGATTCAGGAAAACGAAATAAACTGGCAAAACGAAATTGATAAAATATCCGATGAATGTGAAGCAGTCCCGCTGCAATCTCAACACCCGATGTTCAGCTTGTTCACAAACGGACCAAAAGGAGATCTTGTAAACATTCTTCATTCAACCGGCGGTTATATGGTTCAAACTTACCTGACTGCTAAATGGATTTTTGATCTCAAAGGGAATGATATTCTATGGACAGCTTCCGATATCAGCAAAATATCAGCACACAGTTACAGCATTTATGGTCCTCTTCTAAATGGAATAACAACATTTCTTTATGAAGGAGTTCCTATACATCCTGAGCCAGATAAATACTGGCAGTTAATTTCAAAATATAAAATAAATGTATTTTACGTGAACCCAACAACCGTGCGGGCATTACTTAAACTTGGTGATGAATGGGTATTCAAACACGATTTGTCAAGTCTGAGATTAATTGGACTAAAAGGAGAAACTATACAAAGCAATACGTGGCTTTGGTTATATAAGAACATCGGAAATCAAAAATGTCCGGTTGTGGATACATGGCTTCAAACAGAAACAGGTTCTATAATAATTTCACCATTGCCCGGCGCATCTGAATTTCGTCCCGGCTATACTGGTTATCCTTTTCCCGGAGTGGAGGTGGATATCGTGGATTTAAATGGAAAATCTGTCGCTGAAGGTGAAGCTGGTTATTTTATTATTAAAGATAGTTGCCCATCAATGTTTACAACGAAAAAAGATAACAAAGAAGAAACAAGTCTGAATTGCTGGAAGCAATTTAAAGGGAGTTATTTTACTGGTGATGCAGCAGTGAGGGAGAATGAAAATTTCATAAAGATTCTCGGAAGAGTTGATGATGTTATAAAAGCTGCTGGTAACCGAGTCGGAGGCTCTGAAATTGAAAAAGTGCTTCTGACACATCCATCAGTTTCAGAAGCAGCGGTTGTGAAAAGATCTGACGAAATTACTGAAAACGCGATTGTTGTATTTGTAACTCTCAATAATCTGGAAAGCACACCTCTTCTGAAAGAAGAACTAAGAAATTATATCTCTGATAAAATCGGAACGATTGCGAAACCAGACGAATTAATTTTTCTGAAGGAATTTCCCAGAATCGAAAATGGGGAAATAGATCGGAGCTTGCTCAGGGAAAAAGCCAAAGAGGGATTAAAGGAATTAACAGGAAAAGAAAGCGAATACCAGAAAATTCTTGAAAAATTGAGAGAGGATTATCAGAGAATTCAATTCGAATAAATAATTCATTTGGTCAGTCTGACAACATATATTAATTGATATTTGTTTATTAATTATTCTTCTCTAATTTACAATTGCGATAACGTAAGTCATTTTTTTATACGCTATCATAAAACATATACATAAACTAAAGAGGCATTGATGATTAAAAGTAAAATCTTTTTACTGTTTTTCCTGCTATCGGCGGGTTTTCTTTACTCCCAAACAACACACAATGTTGCGGTTCAAAATTTTTCTTTCACTCCACAATATCTGACAATCTCGGTTGGAGATATTGTAAAATGGACAAACACTTCAGGATCACATAATGTTCGCGCTGAAGATAATAGTTTCTTCAGCGGACCAGCAGCACCAGCACCCTGGGAATTTACTCACACATTTACCACTGTGGACAGTTTCCCATATTATTGTGAACCTCACCAGTCTATGGGAATGACGGGAGCGATAGTAGTTCGAAATCCTGTTGGAGTTAATGATGACGAAACAATTGTTAATCAATTTAAATTAGAACAAAACTTTCCAAATCCATTTAATCCAAGTACAATAATTAATTATTCAGTTCCGGTAACTGCTTTTGTTACACTGAAAGTGTATGATATTCTTGGAAACGAAATTGCGGTATTGGTAAATGAAACAAAACAAGCTGCTGATTATCAGATTAATTTTAATGCTTCGGAATTAAAATCAGGAATTTATTTTTATCAGTTAAGAGCTGGCTCTTTGGTCGAAACCCAAAAAATGACACTGATCAGATAGCGAAGTCAATTAATATCAGACATTTAAATAAAAAATTATTAATGGACGCTAAAACCAATATAGAGGGAGATATTTTTTCAAAAGCAATTGCGATTGAAACCGGCGCTATATTTAATGGCAATTGTAAAATGGGGAACGTCGAAAATATTAAAACCACAACTGAACCAGCCAAAAATTAAATCTATTTCTGTGCAGGAGAATTATATAAAATTAATTCTTCTGCATCTTCAATATTGATTTTTATCGTGATAGTTTAACACATTAATTTCTTACTTATGGAAAAAATAGCCCGATAAAAACCAGTCAGTTCATTCGTTATACAAATCCTTCTCAAATAATAGATTCACATTAAAAATTAATATTTAAATGAGTCGCCCATTGTTTTTAAAAAATAAAATGGACATATTAGGATTAAAATCTGATAAAATGCAGAAGAAGGTTTATAGTTCTAAATTATCTATCCCTCCCGATTTAATTCACAACAAATTTTGATTCAGATATAAAATTTTCATTTTATATTCAGCACCCAATAAGGCACTAATATTTGTTTTTATAAACTATACAACTGAGGTGATTATATGAAATCTAATCTACTCAAATCTTCAATGCTGGGAATTATAATACCACTCATCATAAGCTCAATCTCCTTTTCTCAATATAAGGACAGGCTTAGCCAGGTTAGAGACCTTGTAAATTCTAATGAGTTAATAATGATATGGAGCCAGGGAGAAAATTCAACGAATCAGTTTTGTTATCAGAGAATTTATGATCTGGATTTAACACATCCAGGAGGAGTTGATTCTACTTTAAGAAAGAAATCACTTCAAATAGATTCATCAATTACCGGCAGAAAAACGATTGCTGTTGCTACCGGAAACTTTCTAAATAAAAATTGTAAGAATATTGTGGCCGCTTGGGAATCAGGCGACAATACAGTCCGGATTTCTGTTCCCGAAATTGACTCTGCAACTTTATCTTGGTCAAACACTAATGAATTAACGTTGAGCGGACTTGCATCTTATCAAAAAAATAAAATACACGTTGAGACAGGAAATTTTTTCGGGAATTTGCAGGATGAATTTATTGTTGCATTTCAGGGTGCGGATACAACAATACATCTTCAGCTATGTTCTTTTAACCCCGATGATCTCGACCCTAATCTGCAAGGAAGTATTAATGACGAGACAACTTTTACAGCAAGTTTATTTCTAAATAATTTTGATATAGTTTCCGGAGATTTTAACAGCGATGGTTACGATGACATTGCTTTAATGTTTTTAAAACCAGTTGGTTCAAACAATTGGGCACTATGGATTACGATTTATACAATAGATGATAATGGCAATTTTGTTAGAAAATCTTCACAGGAAGTATTTCAAGAACCTGCTTATAATGTAACCGAGGTAAACATTGACGGCATAACTGGTTCATTTGATAGTGATTCAGAAGAGGAAGCAGCATTCGGATTTTCTTTCTTCCAGGGTGAAGAGCCGGGAAACGACACATACGTATATCTTATTGACATAAGTGATAATCTGGATGTTCTGACAATCGATGATACAAAAAGAGTTGCACGAAATGTAGTTGGTCCTAACGAAATGCCGCAGATGAATGTTGGTGCAGGAGATTTTGATAAGAATAATCACGATGAACTGGTTTTAATGTCTGGCTCAACATTCTATGTATATGCAATTGATAGTGATCTCAATACTCAATACAAATCGCAGCAAAATGTGTCAACGGAAGGATCGAATTTTTATTCCGATGCCTTTCTTGCTGTTGATGATATGGATCTTGATCGCAGTTCAGAAATTGTAGTTGTAAAAAGTTTTATCGATAACGAACCAGGCGGACTTCAGCATTTTGAGATGCACGTATTTAGTCTTGACACAACACTCACCACATACACACTAAAAGCCAGAAGATTATTCGAAGAGCCGATTTCATCAAATTTTAATGAAAGAAAATATGCAATTGCTTTAGGAGATTTTGATGGCGATAGAGTAAGATTGGGCGATCCTGTTCATTATCGAAGAAGCGGAGTAATGCAACCAACTGTTGTGTTATATACTCCACCAATTCATTATGACATTTTAAATGGAACTACTCATGATCTTAGTGATTGTTATCCTGATCAGAATTGTGGTTTTACATCAACATATATTCAATCAACTACTACGGATACAACTATTACAACAGAAGTTCATGAAGACTGGGGCGGCGATGCAAGTATAACGTCATCACAACTTATCCTCAAAGAAAAAGTAAAAGCAACTTATGGAGATAAATTCAGTGCTAAAGAATCTTCAGGCACATCTTATACAATAACAACCGGAAGAGTGGCCGCAGGTGACGACTGGATTTATTCAAATGTCTATGATATAGATTTTTATGAATACCCGGTGTATGATGGTGTTGATCCAGCACCCATTGGATATTTTCTTGTCACAATCCCGCAAAACGCACGACCATTATGGATAGAACTTAGGGATGATGATTTACTTGGCAGTCAATTCAAACCTGATCACGAAACAGGTAATGTACTTTCATACCGATCATCAAATACATTCGATACATCACGGGTAATAGTAGATTTTCCGGAACAAACAATCGGCTCAACAGGTAACAGTTTTGTTTCATTATTAATTTCCTCATTCCGTGAAAATAGTATTGATACAAGTTGGGATGCAGGTTTGGAAGTTGGTGCAACTTTAGATTTGTCAGGAGATTTTGGTGGTTTCGAAGCAGGAGTTGAAGTCGAAGTAAATGGTCACTACAATTATGGAGAAATGTACACACAAACAGTTCGGGTTCAGCAATCACTTGAAGTAAGAGGAGACTTGGGCCACCTTGATCCACAATACGGAACCAGCGGTACTTATTATGTTAAACCGTACGCTTATTGGACTTCCTATGGTGCGCTTGCATTGGATTATAAAGTTACTCAACTTCCTTCCGGAGGAAATTCATTCTGGCAAAACAATTACGGTGGTAAAACAGATCTCGCGTTTAGTCTGCCGTGGCGATACGATCCGGAGAAAGGTTATCCACTTCCCGGAAATGATACAACATACCGATACCGATCAAGAGATATTTTTCTTTCAAAAATAAATCCCAAGGGTGGCGATTCAGTTTATATAATGGCTAAGGTAAGAAATTTTGGATTACAGAATATAACATCACCATTCACTTTAAAATTTTATGATGGCATTCCAAACAATGGCGGCAACTTGATAGCCGAGACTACGGTTGACACAACAATTGCAGCACGCGGTTACAGAAATGTTTTTGTACCATGGTTAATTCCGTTAAATCAGCCGATGAATAATTTAAGAATTTATGTTGTCATTGATCAGGAAAATGCAGTAACAAATGAAGTTCATGAAAATAATAATCTTGGATGGGCTCCAGCAATCGGCTATGGTTCAATAGTGAGCGTTGAAGTTGAACAGACAATTCCTGAAGATTATTTTCTTTATCAATCATACCCAAACCCATTCAATCCATCAACAACAATTAAGTACTCAATTCCGAATGGCGATAATGTTAGTTTAAAAATATTTGACATTCTTGGAAGAGAAGTTGAAGTACTGGTTGATGAATATAAAAACGCAGGAACGTATTCAGTTGAATTTAATGCAAGCAGGTTTGCGAGTGGAGTTTATTTTTATCAATTGCAATCAGGAAGATTCATTGAAACGAAGAAGATGATTTTACTTCGATAACACCAGGTAATGTTTCATGGCTCCGTTATAACTTTTAGTGAAATAGTTGCAATTATTTAGTGGTTATAATTTATGCAGAGGCGGGTTAGCCACTCGCCTTTAATTTTTTTTCCGCCGGATAATATTTAAACAATTTGTATTACTAGTTTAATCCTGACGAATAATGATTGCGTGTTGTCAATTACCTCGCTGTCCAAAAATAATATTCGTGATGGATTTCTGTCTAATAATAAATCACCAACCATAAGACAATCCTGCATTTTTAATCATTCATTGGCTGGCACACACATTGTCTGATATTTATCACTTGTTGTAAAAATTGTTGGAAACATGGAAGCAATCAATAAAACTATTCATAATGGAATAGTAATCGAGAAAGTTAATTTAATCAGAGCTACATTGAATGAAGCTCATGATATAAAAGAGATTTTAAGTGAGGATATGTTTGACTATCAGAAAATAATAGTGGATTTAGCCGCTTGTGAATATGTTGACAGCACTTTTCTTGGCGCATTAGTTTATTCTTATCGTAAAATGAAAGAACGCAACGGGACTATAGTACTGGTTATTAACGATAACTTTTTATCGAAATCTATTGTCTTTAGTGGAATATCATCAGTCTTTAAAGTTTATTACACCTTCAAAGATGCGCTTGCAAGCTTAACTGAATAAATTATAAAAGAGTTGTTAGTGATTAACGAACACAACGCAAATCTCGATTCAGTGACGACTAATTTGTCCATCAATCTCATCAATAAATTATCAATCAATTATTATTCAGTAAAATTAACCGCAAATATCCACTAATTGCGACGACAAAAATGGTTGCTTCTGGAAATACTTTCTAAGTTTGAGGGTTCATTGGCACACAGGTTGGGAAGCATAAGAAACTAATAACTATAGCAGGAGAACAATGACAACTTTTTTCATATTACTCGGGATACTGCTTACAAGCATCATCATCCTGACTGTTCAAATCAAGTCATCGCAAAAGAAAGAAATAGAAGAAATAGATCAGCTATTTAAGGAAACAGATAACGTTTAACGACCAATCATAATCATTGATTGTCGTCTTAAAAACCCCGCTGCACAATAGGGTGAGTGCTGTGGGGCTTTTTATTTTTAGCTCATAATTTTCATAGCAAGAATTCAATTTCGTTCTGGTGGGAATTAAATTAAATTTAGTGAATTGAAGTGGTGGATAATAAATTTTGCGATATTAAAATGAAAAATATTTCAATGTTGATGAAAAGGTATTCAGAATGAAACCAAAATCAAATAAAATCGTTTTCCCAAAATTTTATCCATTAACTTTTCCAACTCTCAAATATAAAGTCCAGTTAATTTTTCTTCTTAGTTTTTCATCTCCCCAAGCTAAAAGCAACTCTTCCCAAATTTCTTTTAGTGGATGATAACCTTTTTTCTGCTGAAATATTTTTGTTCCTGACCAACTACTTAAAAATCCAGCAACCTGATTAAGATCCCATTCAGTTATCATTTCAAATTCGGGTGGAGATAATTCATCAAATGGGAAAGGCAAATCTGCATAGCGATTATCAACATAATGGAATTGTTCAGGCCAGTAATCTTTTAAAATCTCTCTGTAATATTTAATTAATAGTTTGTCTATTTCCGGAGTGATTGTAAAAAGATGATATCCCCAAACAGCAATAATTCCATCAGGTTTTAAAACTCTTTTTACTTCCGAATAAAATTTTTCAAAATCGAACCAGTGAACTGCCGAAGCAACTGTAACCAGATCAGCACTTGAATTTTCAACAGAAACTTTTTCAGCCGGTTCGTTTTTAAAAATTATTTTTGGATGTTTTGATGATTGTTCTAACTGCTCTTTACTTGCATCGGTTGCAATAATTTTATCAAAATAGTCTGCAAGTGAAATTGCTGCTTGTCCATTTCCAGTTCCGCAATCCCATGCTAATTGATGTTGTTTGCAAATACTTGCAAGATATTCAAAAAGTTTTTTAGGATATGAAGGTCTGTATCTGGAATATGTTTCCGCCAGCTCAGAAAAATGATCTTCGAATTTCATAAAAATTGAATGTTGGATTAAATGTATCTTTTAATGATTAAACTATCTCTTCAAATATTTTAATGCCAGGCAGGTAATATCATCAGATTGCTCAACACCGTTTGTAAAATTTTTCACTGTCTCAAAAACATTCGCAACTATTTTTTCAGCGCTTGAAACACTATTTATTTTAAGTGATTGAAGTAATCTCTCTTCTTTAAAATCTTCTTCATTGCTGTTGAAAGCCTCTGTTACTCCATCAGTATAGAAAAAAATACTTTCTCCCGGCTTTAGCATAATTATGTTTGATTGATATTCTGTTGACTTAATGGTCCCGAGCAATAATCCTCCAACATCATCAAGCAGTTTAGTGGTTCCATCATTAGAGATTAAATAAGGTGAATTGTGACCACCATTTGCATACTCAAAAGCTCCGTTTCTTGTATCGAGCACTCCATAAAAAACTGTAACAAACATATTCGGCGGACTTTCATCAACGAGCAAATTGTTTACTTCAAATAGAACCGAGTCAGTCGGCAAACCTTTGTATGCAGTTGCTTTAATTAATGTTTTGCAAACAGCCATCAGAAGTGCAGCAGCAATTCCTTTACCGGAAACATCGCCGATTACAACTCCCAGCCTGTATTTATCAATTAAGAAAAAATCATAGAGATCGCCACCCACTTCTTTTGCAGGAATCATCTTTGCGTAAATATCAAATTCTTTTCTGTCGGGGAATGCAGGAAAAGTTTTTGGAAGTATTGATGTCTGAATTGTGGTTGCAATGTCAAGCTCCTGCTGAAGTGCAACAAGTTTATTATGGCTCACCATTGCTTGTTTGTAAAGATTAATCTCGCTCAGGGATTTTTCAATGGTGATCTCAAGATCTTTTAAATCTATTGGCTTTGTGATGAAATCATAAGCACCTCTGTTCATTGCAGTTCTGATATTTTCCATATCGCCATACGCAGAAACTATGATAGACTTCATCAATTTGTTATTGAGCTCATTTATTTTAGAAAGCAAAGTAAGCCCATCCATCACAGGCATATTAATATCGGTAAGAATCAGATCGATCGTTCCATCATTTGCAATTTTATCCAAAGCTTCAGATCCATTTTGAGCAAAATGAAATTCGTATTCTTTTGCTTTAATCTTGCTTCGAAACTTCTGGAGAATAAGTGATTCCAAATCCGGTTCATCATCAACAACTAAAATTTTTGCTAATTGCATTTTAAACTTCCCTTAAATTGCATTTGGATAATTTAGTTTTTCTTTCAGCAGGTCGAATTGGAGCGGCTTGGTGAAATAATCCGTTGCTCCAAGATTTCTTGTCATCCGGAAATTTTCTTCATCTCCGTATGCTGTAATCATATAAACTTTTAGGTCAGGATAACGAGCTTTAATTTCTCTCAGTAACTCTATTCCATTCATCTCTGGCATATTGATGTCGGTCAATATCAGGTACTCGTGGCGATTATCAATCGACTCCAATAATTCAAGTGCAGAAGTCCCATTGAGAGCAAAGTTAATTACTACCTCACCAGATTTAATTTCTTTCCTGAACTTTTGCTGGAACAGGAATTGAACATCGCTTTCATCATCAACCACTAATAGTTTCATTTTTCTTCCTTATTTAAAAACTTTCTTCAACCAAGTAAATGCTTGTTCCTTTTACAACGAGGTAATGGAAACTTTCCGGAGAGTCAAATATGATCTTGTCTCCACCAGCGATAACAATTTCATCATACTCGTTCATCCATTTTTCATCTGCGACTACAAAGTTTTTATTTCCCCTGACGGCTATATATGCAGTGTGTTTTCCATCGGGACTGAATGTTACATTACCAACGTTTACAAAATTTTCTCCTTGCTTGCCATCTATAACAGCGAATGCATTGTTTGCGTAAGCGATGTAAGCCATCCTTTTGCCATCCGGACTAAATTGGATCTGACGAACCTCTACGTATGGGCCTTCTTCTTTACCATCAATGATCATATAAAATTGTTCTGAAAGAGTTGCTAAATAAGCAAAATGCTTACCATCCGGGCTGAAAGTTAAAGTACCGGCTGTGTAATCATCATAACTTTTACCTTCGATTCCGTCAACGACAACCAACCATTTATCTCCAGATTTTACCGGATACGCCAGTCGATTTCCATCAGGGCTAAACCATGTTCCTACTATAAAATCATATTGTTTCCCTTCTTTTCCATCCAGCACAACAAATGATTTATTAACATCATTAGCCAAATAAACTAAATGCTTGCTGTCATCGCTGAATTGAAGATCACTTATGCCGTTATATTTTTTTTGTTCTTTGTCATCAACAACTACAAATGCGGAGCTGTCCTGCAATACAACAAAAGCCAACCGGCTGCCATCCGGACTAAAATGGTTCCAGCTATCTAAATTATCGTAATTATTTATTTCTTTTCCATCAACAATTAAAAATTTTTTTTCACCTTCATCTGCCATATACTTATAATGTCTACTGTCAGCGCTAAATACAGGTGAATATATGTAATCGTATTGCTTTTCTTCAACTTCGTCAACAACTACAGAAGAATAAGGTAGAAGCGAAGCTCTATACATAAAACGTTTGCTGTCCGGACTAAAAATAAATTCATATATAATGTCATATGGCTTACTTTCTTTTTCATCAACCACCATAATTTGTTTTAAGTCGTTTGATGCAACATAAGCCGTTCGTTTGCCATCAGGGCTGAACATAAAATTTTCCACACTTTTGTAATGCTTTCCTTTAGCACCGTCAACAACTGCAAAATATTCGTCATTTAATTTTGCTATATAAGCCAGTCTGTTTCCCTCAGGGCTAAATACAAGTGGATTCATAATATCGTCGTATTTATTTTCAGGTTTACCATCCAGCACCGCACAGAGCCCGCCTTCTGATCTGATAACATAGGCAATATGTTTGCCGTTAGGACTTACAATGAATGATTCTCTTATGAAGGTAGATGTATCAACCTCTGCAAGAAGTGTTTCTTCGACTTCTCTTTGAGGAAAAATATTTGTTGAGTTTGTACAAAAAATAAAAATTAACAGGAGTGGCTGAAAAATTTTTTTCATAAAGAGGAATCCTTATTAAATTATTTTAAATGGGTAAATTGTAAGTATTAAGTTTGGTATTAATAATTAATTTTCATTCTTCGGGAGAATAATAATAAACTCAGTGAATTTTCCTTCTTCACTTTCAAATCTGAGTTCACCTTTGTGCTGTTTTACGATAATGTCATAGCTAATTGATAATCCCAAACCAGTGCCTTCGCCAGCCGGCTTCGTAGTGAAGAATGGATTAAAAATATTTTTCCTTGTTGACTGAGGAATTCCGCAGCCATTATCCCGTATCCGGATTTCAACTTTACCTTGCAGATTTTTTGTCGATACTTTAAGTATCGGGGAAAAATCATTCCCGCTTTTTCGTTTCTTTTGGTTTGCTGCATAACAGGCATTATTAACTAAATTTAGAATTACCCTGCTTATATCCTGCGGCACAAAATTTATTTTTTCAATTGATCTGTCATAATCTTTTTCAATTGTTATGTTGAAATCTTTATCCTGCGCCCTGAGACCATGGTATGCAAGGTTTATATCCTGATCAACCAGTTCATTCACATCTACAAGCGCTTTTTCGCCGGAATTTCCCCGTGAGTGGAGAAGCATTCCCTTAACGATTGAATCAGCACGTTTTCCATGCTGATTTATCTTCTCAAGGTTTTGTTTTAAATTTTCGAGTAATTCAATAACGTCTTCGGTATTATTATTCTGAAGTTCTATTTTCATTTCATCGAGAAGTTCGCGGCTAACTTCGGAAAAATTGTTTACAAAGTTCAATGGGTTTTTAATTTCGTGTGCGATGCCGGCAGTTAAAGCTCCCAATGATGCAAGTTTTTGTTGTGTTACAAGTTGTTCCTGAGTTCTTACTATTTCGTCATTTTTGTCACGAAGTATTTTAATTGACTGAGCTTTTGATATTGCGGATATAGCATGTTCCCGGAATCTGTTCAGTAACCTTGCAGCCGATCGATCGAAAGGTTTTTCATCTGAAAAACTATCAAATACAACATATGCTTCAGTAGTTGAATCTCTTTCGACTGCCATTATCAGCATTGATTTGGGCTTTCTAATTTCAGACAGTTTTTCGTCCCCAAATAACCTTCCCGGAGAATTTATAATATAAATTCCTTTCTCAACTTCATCTGAATTTAATGTATAGCGCTTTGCTAATTCTTCTGCGGTGAAAGATATTTTATCAAGCTCGTTTAATTTATAACCAGCGGTGAATGCAACTTTAAAAAGATTGTCTTTTTTATCCAGCAGAAATACAGCAGCCATTTCAGCCTGCGGAATAAAGTTCATCGTTTGTTTTAGTAAAGAGTTGAAAAGATTGTCAAGATCTTCGGCATTGTTTATTATTCTGACTAATCGATCTACTGTTTCAAGTTCGTCAGCCTGCTGTTTTAATAATTCTGCTTCACGTAACTTAGCCTTATCACGTTCTTTCCTGATTACTTTCCGACGCATAATTCTGTCTGTTGCAAAAATTCCTAACAGGATAAGAAATCCATAAAAAGCATAAGCCCAGTTAGTTCGCCACCAAGGCGGTGTAATAATAATAATAAATGGTTTACTATTTTCGTTCCAGGTTCCATCGTTACCTGAAGATTTAACAATCAAAGTATATTCGCCGGGTTTAAGATTTGTTAAGGTAACATCTCTTTTGTTTCCAAGGATAATCCAATTATTATTATAACCTTCAAGTTTATATGCGTAGTTACTCTTTCCTGTGCTGTAATAATTCAGTGCCGAGAATTCAAAATTCAAAATGTTATTCTGGTATGAGAGAATCAATTTCTCTTTTTCAGAAATTCCTTTTTCTTCAACCATTTCACCGGTGTCTTCATTATATCTTTTCAAAGATGTTATAAGAATTTCTGGTTTAAAGAAATTGCCTTTTATGTCTTTAGGGTCAAATACATTAATTCCACCAATACCGCCAAAATATATTTTACCATTTTTCTTGCTTCTGAAAGAAACATCTTCGAACTTAATTGTTTTTAAACCATCGGACTGATCAAAATTCAGAAAAGTGTTATCGTCCGGATTGAACCGGGATAATCCATAAGCAGTACCAATCCATAATTTTCCTGAATCATCCTGGAGAATTCCTCTCACAATATCATTTGGTAAACCATCTCGCTGTCTGTAATGAATAAATTTAGCAGTGTCATTATCATTCTTTGGAGGAATAAATTTATTTAATCCTCCCCCAAATGTCCCCAGCCAAAGAATTCCTTTCGCATCAATTAAAATTGTTCTCACATCATTACCACTAATGCTGTTAGGATCTTTAGGATTATGCTTATAACTTTTAAATTTAGGCTGGATGATTGAACCATCTTTATTAAAACGATAATCTGAGATAAGCATATTTAATCCGCCGTCAGCAGTTCCGATCCATAATTGTCCATCGGAACTCTCTGCAATGCTCATAATTCTGTTGTCGCTTATGCTGCCCGGATAATCTTTATCAAATTTATAATGAAGAAATTTAGGTTTTTTTTCATTTGGTGTAGAGATTAGTTTATTCAATCCGCCATTCCAGCTTCCAAACCATAAATTACCTTTTGAATCAGAAAATATTTTTATTATTTCACCATTACTTATACTACTGGGGTCTTTAGGATTATGACGATAATGGGTGAAAGAATTTGTTAAAGGATTATATTTATCAAGTCCATCAGAAGTACCAATCCAGATTGTTCCCTGAGTATCCTGGAGCAAGCTGTAAACTATGTTGGAACTTGTTCCGTTTACTTCATTATCATTATTAAAGTGATTAAATTTTTTTGTAACCGGGTTGTATTTATCCAGACCAAGTTCAGTTCCGATCCAAACATTTCCATCTTTATCTTCTAAAACACTCAGCACGTTATCACTAATTAATGAATTTTGATCAAAAGCATTATTATGAAAGCTAAAGAATTTTTTCGTATCCTTGTTATGGATATATAAGCCGTTAGTATTAGTCCCAATCCAGATTAAACCGGATTTATCCTCGTAAAAGTTGGTAATATTAGGTGCATAAATTCCCAGAGGATCCAACGGATCGATATTTAAATGATCAATCTTTTCTAAGGCTGAATTTTTATTAGGGTTAAATACATATATTCCCAATGCGTGAGTTCCTAACCAATACTCGCCGTCTGAATCAAGTAAAATACTCATAACATTTTCAAGCGGAATACTTTTACTAAAGTCAGAGTAAGGATATTGATAAAGAAATTTTCCGGATTTGCTGTCGAACCAGACAATTCCTTTGTAATAATCATTAATCCAAAACAATCCTGAATGGATCTTATCCTCAATAATAAAATCAATTAAGTTGCTGGGAGATATTTTAGATTCCGAATAATAGCTGATAAACTCATAACCTTTTTTATCTGGTAAGAGTTTAATTAAAGCTCCTTCATAAGTACTAAGCCATATCACTCCGGATTTATCTTCAAAAACATCAAACACACTATTATTTATAATGTCAGGATTTTGCGGATCAAATTTGAAATTGATAAAATTAATTTTCTTATTTGATTTAAAAGCCGTGTTTTTTTCTATTAAAGAAAGACCTGTGCGTGTTCCAATCCAAATTCTCTTTTGATTATCCTCAAAAATTGAATTTATAAGATCTGAAGAGATACTTGAACTTATTTCCGGATTATGAATGTAATTAGTAAAAGTTTCATCTTCCCTGTTGAACAGACTCAACCCACCTCCAAAAGTACCAATCCACAATCTTCCTTCTTTATCTTCTGATAAACAGGAAATTTTATTTATTCTTAAACTAGTTGAATCACCATCAATATGTTTGTAAACTTTAAAATTATAGCCATCGAATCTGTTCAGTCCATCCCATGTAGCAATCCAGATAAACCCTTTGCTGTCCTGTAGAATATCTTTAATCATATTCTGTGAAAGTCCCTGTTCTATATCTATATGCTTAAATCGTAAGTTTGGATTTTGAGCAGAAATAAATTCACAAAAAATAATAGTGATGAATTGAATTAAATATATAGAGATCGGAAAGTTCATTTTTAAAATCAATTATTTTCTTTAGACAGTGTAATAATAAATTCTGTAAATTTACCTTCTTCTGTCTCAACTTCTAAATTTCCCTGATGTTGTTTAACAATAATATCATAACTCAACGATAAACCTAATCCTGTTCCCTCTCCGGTTGGTTTAGTGGTAAAGAATGGTTGAAAAATTTTATCCAGATGATCGGGCTGAATTCCGTTCCCATTGTCGCCAATTTTTATTTCAACCTTTCCGTTTAAGTTCTTTGTTGAAACTTTTAGAATTGGATTAAAAATATTTTCACTATTCTTTTTCTTATCATAAGCTGCATAGCAGGCATTATTAATTATATTCAAAAATACTCTGCTAATATCCTGTGGAACAACATTAATTTTCTCGAGGGATTTATCATAATCCTTTTCAATTGTAATATTGAATTCCTTGTCCTGCGCTCTCAACCCATGGTATGCAAGTGTAACATACTGATCAAGAAGATCATTAATATTTGTTAAAACTTTTTCACCTGAAGTTCCTCTTGAATGAAGAAGCATTCCCTTAACGATTGAATCAGCACGTTTTCCATGCTGATTTATCTTCTCAAGGTTTTGTTTTAAATTTTCAAGCAGTTCAATAACTTCTGTTTCATTTTTATTCTGCAATTCTGTTTTTACATCATCTATTAATTCTCTGGAAAGTTCAGAAAAATTATTTACAAAGTTCAATGGGTTTTTAATTTCGTGTGCAATGCCTGCTGTTAACACACCAAGTGATGCCATTTTTTCTGAATGAATAAGCTGTACCTGAGCCGCTTTTAATTCATCTAATGTTACTTCGATTTTATTTTTTGCATCTTCTAAATTACTGAAGTCTTCATATCGTGCATATGCCATTGAAAATGCTTCGGCTAATGTTCTTACTAAATCAAGTTTGTCTTCTGCGAGTGGTTTAACATCGCCAATGTAAAGCATTCCTTGTGCAAAAGGTACAAAATGTAAATCCAGCGATTTGGGTGGTTCTGCTGCACCTTGATATGTTTCTGCATTTGGTACCTGTCCGCTATTAATTAATGATTTAGTCCAATTTATAAAATCTTCTTTATTCCAATGTGCTATGTAAACCAACTTATTTCTCCAATGGTCAATCGTCCTACTAATAATCTCGTTCGTGTCGAAAGATAAGTTTAGCACTCCGAGTGATTTGCCATCTGGTGTTGTTAGATAAACATTCACTCTTTCTGACTTCTCGTAAATAATGTAAACGCCACATCGGAAAAAAGGCACACCAAGTGTTTTTAATTCGCGCCAGATAATCGGTGTGATCCGGTTAAGATCATCACATGTTCTCATCGAAGCAATCTCTGCACGAACACGATCAAGAGAGGCTTGTTTTATTGCTTCAACTGTACGCGCTTCTGCTTCTTTCAAATCCAGATATCGTCTATATGTAAGACTGAGTACAGAACTAAACCTTCTGAATATTTGAAGTTCATCTTCAGACAACTTGTTCTCCGTCCAAGCAAAAATAAATCCTTCTTTGAATGGAATGTTATGGCCGTATTGTACGACATCAAGCGGATAATCAGGATAAGCAATCTGAGGTTTTATTATTGAATAATATTTATTTATCTCTACTCCACGAAGTACCGGGAAATATTCTTTCTGAGTTTTCCAGTGATCAAAAATTCCATCAAGAACGGGATGACCTGTTTGTTTCAATTTTCCGGAAACTTCAATAATATCTCCATCTTTCGTAATAGATGTTGTTGTGAGATAAGTTGTACGTGTTTCCTCATCAATTCTTCCAACACCGCATCTCCATGGTAAAACATTCAGTGATTTTAATTCCTTAAAAAATAAACTAACGGTTTCGGATAAGTCTTCAGAAGTATGCATAGCCATTGCTTTTGCACGTACGCGTTCTAACGCTGCTTCAATTTTTGCTTCTCTTGCCTGAGCTTCTGCTTTTTGCAAGTCGAGGAAACGGGTATAAGTTTGCTGAAATACTTTTCCAAAACGCAAAAGTATTTTATTCTCATCATCGGTGTAAGGAATAGCGGAAAAATTTTCAATGTACAATCCAACAGTATCTAATAACACTGTGGAAACAGCAAGACCCTTGCATTGCAAATAAAATTTCTTTGCTTCTTCAGGTATCTCAAATAGTTTAAAAAGGGATAGATAGAAATCATTTTTTTCTTTGAAATTCAACAGGTCGGTGTGAAAGGGGATTTCCTTTGCTTTTGCCTCCAAAAAACTGTTCCAGGTTGGTGTATCAAAGTATGGAATGATAGCAAAGAATGGTTCAATGTTGGGGTCAGCCAGCCAGATGTGCATGTCATCGTGAACTTTATAATCAATATAAAAACCTGCGTGTTCTGCATTGATTTTGAGATGCACAAATTGTTCAAGCACCACCCGAATCACATCTTTCAGCTCGTCACTTTTATGCATTGCCAAAGACCGGCTTCTTACTCTTTCCAATGCTGCTTCAATCTGAGCTTCTCTTGCTTGAGCGATTGCCAGTTCAATATCCAGAAATCGTTGATACGCAAGTTCAAATACTTTTAGAAATCTCTTGAATAAATTAATTTCTTCTTCAGTTAAAAGATGATACGTTGAAATTCCGAGTGCAACCGGACCAAGCGAGAACCAATAATAGCTAAGCGAGGAAGCCGTCTTTAAATATTTATCAATAAAAACATTCGTAGTTTTTTGGTAGTCAATCCAGTCTTTAACTTTTTTGCCTTTTATATGGGTGATGAAAGTTTCTCCCTTACCCTTAAGCATTTGTTGAGCAAATTTTTTATGAAGTTTATTGTTGGTATAAATTGTTTCGGTGATAATTGTTTTATTATGCTTTGCATAATATTCATAGTTCATATATGTACCACGTTCTTCGTAGAAGATGGCAGTCTGAACATTGCGTATTTCTTTAACATTTAATAATTGAAGCTGAAGGAAGACTGTCTTACAAACATCGAGCATATCAGAAGGAATTTTCATTCCCATTGCAACAGCCCGCACTCTTTCAAGTGAAGCTTCAATCTTTGCTTCCCTTGTCTGTACTTCGGCAAGAGCGATATCAGTATATCTTTTGTAAGCGAGTTCAAATACGTTACGGAATTTTTTAAGTAAACTTATTTCTTCAGCACAGAGTGGATTATCATACATTGATAAACCCAATGCACCAGGTCCGATGGAATAAAAATAAAAGTGAACTGATTTGGCTTTATCTAATTTTGGATCAGCAAATTGATTATCTAATTTCCTGTAATTACGGAACACCTCCAGTGATTTCCCATTGAAACTATCATTTAGAAATGCATTTGCTGACTTTTTAATTGTCTCCGCCAGATTGCGGGCCCTGGGATGTTTATTGTATTCTGCTTCTTCAACTATACCTTTTTTATAAGCCGTGAAGTATTGATAATTGAAATAAGAATTTTTATGTTCAATGAGAATAACAGTCTGCACATTACGAAGGTTTTTCACGCCAAATGTTTTGAACTGGTCTGAAATGATCTTACAGACTTTTACCATATCTGAGGGACGTTTCATTGCAAGAGCTGAAGTCCGAACTTTTTCCAGGGCAGATTCAATTTTAAGTTCGAACTTTTTTGCCGACAATTCTTTTTCAAGCTTTGTAAGCTTACGTGTATCCTGCTGCAATTTTTTTTTCATTTAAGATTGACGGATCAGTTTAAATAGTAAAATATGAAGTAATACTTTTAATGATATAAATTCCTTTTCTTAAGTAACTTACTTCAAAAACAAAAAATCAGCAACTATTGGTGATTGGCAACACAAACCAGACATTTCTTTCAGGTGATATACCAATCCACCAACCGATTTTAGTTGAATTATGAGATTACAGATAAAATCAATTCAGATATGTGTCGCTAAACTTTTGGCGTGTACTATCTGTTGTCTTGTTGAACTGTTATTTAGTTTCAATAGTTGATTATAATAATATTCTGTTTTCTTTTTATCGCCAATTAATTCGGCTGATCTTCCAGCACCGAAAATTGAGTTGAATCGATTCGGATTTTTTTTCAACGATAACTCATATTGAATTAGTGCATCCTTTGGACGATTCAATTCCATATACAGATCTCCAAGCATTTCTCTTGCAGGCAATAAAGTTCCCGGTGTAACGGGATTTTTTTCTGTTGCATCTTCAAGATCTGCTGCAACAATCATCATTTCTAAAGATTTCTCCATTTCATTTTGTGTATATAGTTCCCACGCTTTAACAACTTTCTTTTGTATTTCTATTTGATTAATCCAGTACCTGTTTGATTCAACATCTGTGAAAGTTTTTTGAAGCTCTTCTAATTTTTGAATTGATTGTTTTGTAATTTCTAAGTTCTTGATTCTTCCGGCTCCGATTCCTCTTGCATAATAAATAAGAGCTTCATACTGTGGAAATTTTTCCCAAGGAAAGTTTAAATGTGAAAGAGATATATGTGCTGCTTCGGTCCAGTTCTGGTATTCAAGAGCCATTCTGCCAGGAATCGCAGCAAGCGAATATGCAATTTGGGGTAATGGCTGAAATGATCCATGGAGCGTATCAAGTATATCAGAGATTTCTTTTGCCTTTTCGAATTGTGATAGTTGTAAATATGCATATACTGCATAGTCGAGAGCATGGAAATAGTGATTTGATATTTGACCATTGACAGGCATTTTCCATGCAGCAGCAGCAGATCTCAAATTCAGGTCGATAGATTCCTGCCAGTAACCAAGCCTTGTAAAGATATGGGTGGGCATATGCAATGCATGAGGGACTTCCGGTGCAAGCATATAATATTCTCGTGCAACTCTGATTGCATTTAGTGCAAGCGGAGGATAGTCATACGCGTGAATCGCATAATGAAATGCAGCAGGATGATCGGGAATTATTTTCATTACTTCTTCGCAAATCGCACCAGCTTCAATTTGTTCCTTGTACGATTTATCAGTTGGATTGACTGTTGCAAGCATTGATAACACAGAAAACATTTTTGCTTCAATATCATCAGGCAATTGTTCTGATGCAGTCTTCCACCCAATTCTGAATGCTTCTAATCTTTCCGGCTCTGTTTTATTTACTCCATCTTCAAAGAATGAAGCAACAGCAGCCCCATAAAGTTTTTCCTTTTCAGTCTCTGCAAGCTTTAAAGCATTCTGACAAAGTGCAAAACCATCGTTTAAAGTTTTCTCATCGGGAATGTCCGGCCATAGAGGATGAATCAATGTCATTGCCTTCCCCCAGTATCCCCAGAAACAATCTTTATCCAGTTCTATAACTTTATTGAAAGTATATTCTGCATCGTCGTAAGTCATATGATGAATCAATGCAATTCCGAAAGCGATTAGAGTATCAAGTTTCGGACTACATCCATCAGAAAACTGAACTGTACCACACATAATATCTGGAGTCAAGTAGGTTTTTTGTGTATTGGATACTTTTTGATCTGAACAAGATATCGTGAAGAGTAATAAAAATATAACCGAGAAAATTAATTTCGTTAAGAGATTTTCCTCTGTAGTTTGTTCGGAGAGCACTCGTTTCATTTAATCCTCCTAAAATTATTGACCTACAATTCCGACAAAGATAAACTCATTATTTTTTTGATTTAAATTACTGCTGACCGGAAAGGTTCGTTTAAAGTAACGACTTAATGCAGTGACTGAAAATTAGTAATAAAAGAATTGAAGGCAAATTGCGATGATAAATTAATTTTTTACTGACTGCTTGATATCTTTTGCCCAAACAGCAAACCAAACTGTACCTATCACTCCGCAAACAGATGCAGTCATAAAATTTGTAAACGGCGAAATATTCCAAAGGAATGCACTGCTTAAAGCTGCCCCCGAAACAATTACATCTCTGAATAAATAATAAGTTCCGAATGTTTCTGCTTTCGCACCATCCGGTGCAAGATCCATTATTAATGATTTTCGTGTTGGTTCCCCAAATTCTTTCAATCCTCGTACAACGAATGCAAACACAAGGGCTGTAAATGATTCAGAAAAATAAATTATTATTGGAAAGATTGTAAAAAAGATAAAAGTTATCAGAATGAAAGGCTTCTTGAAATGTCTGTCCGCGTAATAAGCAACCGGAATGTAAATCAACATTGAAGTTATCATTTCAACAGCAGTTAAAATTCCAAACTGAAACGCACTGATGCCAAGATAATTCACGCACCAGATTACCACAAAAGCGTATGGAATTTGCTCAGCAAATCTTATGAGCATATCAGACACTAATAAATTTTTAAGTGACGGGTTAAAATATTTTAACCTGAGCAATTCTTTTATGTTACTGCTTTTAGGAGCAACAATTTCATCTTCCATTAGAAAATAGACCACAAGAAGAGATATAATTCCAAGGACAAAAGCAGCAATGAATGAAATTCTTATTCCTGATGTAGTTCCATAAATCGAAATAATAGTTCCCCCAAGCAAAGGACCAAGCGACATCGGAATTCTTTTTACAATTGAATGAACTGAAACTCCCATCGCTCTTCTGTTTGAAGGAACAGCCTTTGAAATTAAGCTCATAATTGCCGGAAGCGAAACCGCGCTCCACGAAATAAAAAAAACAGACCCGATAAAAACAGCTTGCCATGATTGAAAAATAATTACGATAAGATATCCAAGCATCGCAACTGAAGTAAACAACATCAATGCTTTTTTGTATCCTATTCTATCGCTCAAATATCCACCGGGGAATGAATACAATGCACTTAAAAGATTATCCATTGCATTTAAGAATCCAACCGCAAGGTTTGTTCCACCGATTGCAAGAATGTAAAGAGGAAGAAATCGTTCCCCCATTTTTTCTCCAAGCATAATTAGTACGACCATTATAATCATACCTGTCATGCTTTTGTTAAGCCCGAAGAAGTTAATGATACGTTTTCTTAATGAAGTTGACTGATTCATAAGTTTAAGCTGAAAATTCAGGTGTGTAAGTTCGCTATTCGTTTTCTTGTTTCAAAAAGCTGCTGATCATAATCAAGAGAAAAATTATTTTGATGCCTGAATCAAAGTTGGCTAAACTTAAAACTTTATAAGCAATATCAAAAAATATTTTAAGCAATGGACGAAAAATTAAAGGGCGGGACTTATGTAGTAATGCTCATCTCTTGAAGTGTTTTTAATTGGAGATTCATTTTCATCATTTGAAGAAGGATAACATATTATTTTTGAGACGTGTTACTTTTTTCCCGTTGTATTTGAAATTCCTTTTTTGGCATTAAAATATTATCTCTCACTCGTTGAGAGCTTTTTACGATTCTTTTGTTTTCATCAGGAGACAAAGTCATTTTTTGAATTTGTCTTGGAGGCAGTTTAACCTTTTCATGATTTATCATTACATCTGAAACGTTCCTTCCAGTTGATTGTTCGATAGTGAACTTGCTCGGTGGAACTCTGTTATTTTTTTTCGTACCGTCTAACTCATTAATTCTGGCAGGTGGATTAGATATTGCATAATCATGAATATCATCCTTTGTGAAGTCAGCAAGTTTAACAACATGCCAATGACTATGTTCACCGCTCTCCCATGGGTTTCCATAAATAATTCCCGGTGGAGGCAAAGGTGCCCAGCCAACAAAATCATCATAGGTTATCCACATTACATTTGCTGGCGCCCAATTATTGTCAGAAGGTATCCAAACCCAGCCGTAAAACGGATCGTTGTACCAATATCCATAATGATATACAATCCAGCCAAAAGGTTCATAAGAAATCCATGTCCAGTTTCCATCTGCAAAAGCCCAATGTCCATAATCAAAAGGTATCCATCCATTTACAACAAACGGCTGCCATGCTTCACCATAAGGATTTACATCTACCCATTCTCCATAGGTATTAAGATCATCAATATCATAGCTACTATGACCGGAATAATCTGAAATGTTTTCAGTTGAAGAGCAGCTCACAGCTAACAGAAACAAAAGCCCTGCCGATACCAGATGAAATATCTTCAATAAAATTTTTCTCTTATTCATTTTAATATTTTATTTATGATTTTTATGAATTGTTTATAATTTTCATTTCATTTACAACATTCTTAACTCCAATAATACGTTGGATATCTTCCTGAATATGGTTCTTTGCATACAAGTCGTTCACCGTACCATACAGATTAACGGAACCATTATTTATATCAAACATAATATTTTTCTCAAGTGGAAAATTATTATTAAGCAGGTCAATTATAATTTCAGTTAAGTTGGCATCACTTTTTGCAGCTGACGGTGACATTACGCTTATGTGATCTATTAAATCAGATACTCCATCCTGCCAGGATGCAATAGTCTGCATCATTAGTTTCTCCCTGAAATAACTTACTGTCCCTGACAAAGTTACTACTCCATTATTAACTTCAATTTTGATTTTTTCTGGTTCGAGAATAGCGTCATTTAATTTAGTTTCATTTTCTATGTTAGCTTTAATTATATCATCTGCAGTAATAACGTTTTGAACCTGTATGTTGTTATGTATTTCTTTAACGCCTTTAACTTCAGAGACCAATTCACCAATTTTTAATTTGTCAAACAGAGTATTGACTTCTCCGCTAATTGATACAATTCCGTTTTTGTCGGCTGAAATCTTAAAATTTTCTGTGTAATAATTTTCAATTTTGTTTTCAACATCGGTTACTAATTTGCCCGTGTCGATTTGTGAAACACCTCTGTTAGTTACCATCAGAGAGAGCATTGTTGAAAGAAACAGCAGACTTTTAATAGAAATTAATCTTCTTAATGCGTTCATTTTAAATTCCTTTTAAATATTATTTCATTATACAGAGGTAAATTTGTTATGGAATAATTAACAACTGGTTAACAACGAATTAAAATATTTTAATGTTTGTGAAATTGGCATTATTCACTCTAATAGAAGTCATTATCAAAAAGATCAAAATGGGTTGCTGAGGAGAAATTAGTTAGGCTTTTGTCTGGTAAATCCTGTTATTTTATTTCGAGGTGATGAAACCATCAATAAGATCAGGTTGGTAACAGACAGGAATTAGAAGAGTTTATGTCAAAAAGATGATTGAATCTATTTTTTTGTAAAGAGAATTTTCAGATAGTAGAAATTTAGTGGTTGTACTATCAGCAATTCGATATGTTTTATTTTTAATGACCAATTCTGTGAAGTTCAAACATAAATTTGATTACAGTATCACGACTTAAAATTCCCACATACGTTTCTCCCTCAGTTACTGGTAATTGTGCGATACCATTTTCATCCATTAATTTTAATGCATTTAATAATTGTGCGTCAGCATTAATTTTAATAATGTTTGTCTCGGGAATCATTAAATCTTTTATGGTTTTGAATTGTCTCTCTTCTTTGGGAACAGAATTAATCTGATTGGGTGTTATAAAACCAACAACCGAATTATTTTCTTTGACAAGTAAACATCTTCGATTGGCGCCAATAAAATGATTATCAATTATCTCCTGAATATTTGAATCTGGATACACTATACCAAAATCAGTTGACATTGCTTCACTAACAAGATGTCCGGACAGAAGTTCGTCCAAAGCCTGTCTTCTAATCTGAGATACTGCAGCATTGTCAAGAAACCAACCGATAAATGCTATCCACACACCATCTATAAAATTATTTTGGAAAATTTGGAATATGCCGATCATAATAAATAAGAAACCGAAAAACCTTCCAACATTTGCCGCGATTGTGGTGGCTTTTTTAATATTCTTTGTTATACCCCAAACAATTGCTCTAAAAACTCTTCCGCCATCCAGCGGAAAACCCGGAATTAAATTGAACACTGCTAAAATAAAATTTATATATGAAAGGTAATGAAAAGGTGCAGCAAGATATTCACTGCCTTTAAAGGCTTTGTCTAATAAATAAAAAATTCCGGCAAGTAAAAAACTTGTAATCGGACCAGCAATTGCAATCCAAAATTCGGCTGATGATTTGGGTGGTTCTTTGGTAATCTCAGCAACACCGCCAAATATAAAAAGAGTTATTCTTCTAACTCTAAGCTTATATTTTTTTGCAATAATTGAATGACCGAGTTCATGAAGCACTATACTCAAAAAGAAAATAAATGAAGTTACAAGTCCTACAAACCAGTAAGAGAATTTTGTCCAGTCTTTATATTCTTGAGGAAAATAATTTTGAGCAAGCATCCAGGTTAGCAATACCAAAATTAAAAACCATGAATAATCCAGATAAATAGGCACACCAATAATTTTTCCAATAGAAATATGATTGTCTTTCATAAAATTTTTTTCCTGCTTTACTTTTTCAGAAACATTCCGGCGGTATCTAATTTATAGAAACTTTTGAATTGTTCATATAACTCCGGATGTAAATTCTTAAGTTCCATTGGTCTTTCAAAAAAAAATTCAGTTGCCACAGCAAAGAATTCTGCAGGATTAGTAGCTCCGTAATTATCAAGTAAGTGATGTTTATGTTGAATGATTTCACTTAATAATTTATTGTATTCTTTTGTTAATACCCTTGCCCAAACAATATAAGATGAACGCTTATCAAATTCAGGAATACCCTCGGCAGCTCCTGATTCGTTATCAAGCTGGTGAGCAAATTCATGAAAAATAAGATTATGACCATCATGAATATCGTTAGTGTCTTTTAAAATCTCGTTCCAAGCTAATACAATTTGTCCACGTGACCAGGATTCACCAAGTCTTGCCTGATATCCTTCTATTACTGAACCATCTTCCATTCTCTGATTGAATGGTGCATAATAAGCATCGGGATAAACAAGAATAGTTTTTAAAGTCGGGTAGATATCATTCTGTCTTCCTAATAGTAAGAGACACGCTTGAGCAGCGATAGTTATTTTAATTTCATCTGTTATTAAAAGACCTTCACAACCTTCAAATATTTTTTCATTTAGAAAAATTTGTATTAATCCATGAAGTTCTGTTTTCAAATCATCGGAAAGGTAATTATAGAATCTGACATTTCTATTTATTATTTCTTTCCATTCTGATTTCAACTCTGTTGCACGAAGTTTTTCTCTTTTCCTTTTTCTAAATCCGAACAAATGTTGCTCTTTAATTTTATCGAATATTAATTATTTGCTGACTTCAAATTTATTACCAGTCTTTTTTAAAATATTTTTTATTCCAAGCTCTGTTTTAAAAGAATAAATTACTAATAAAGATAAATTGTGCTATTTGTTGTCTTGATTAAAAAACTTAGCGATATCATTAAAAGAAAAGCAATAAGAATAACCTGTTTTTTACAAATTTTTATTCGAAATTAATTTAAACCTCAGCAATACTCTTCAAACCGAAAATTTTAACTTTCATCTCTTTTCCCTTTAACTGGAGTTCGCCAACAAATTCAGAGCGAAGATATTCAGGAAGCTCAATATTTTGAAACATATATTCACTAATTAAAAACGTCTGATCATACTTATTACATTCTTCCTGTATTCTTGCAGTTGTGTTAATTACATCACCATGATAAACAATTTCTTTTTTTATTGTACCAATCCATGTTACAGAAACAAATCCTGCATGTAAAGCTGCTTTGAATTGTGGATGAACTCCATATTTTTTCATGTACTCGTTTTTATTCCACTCAATAGCGGTCAGAATATCAAAAAAACAATTAATACATCTGGCGTACTTCACCCCCTGATTAAAAGACCATGTTAAAATAATTTCATCACCAATGTATTGATAGATCTCCGCTTTTGACATAAGAATTGCGCCAGTCATATCATGGAAATAGTCAATCAGAAAAGAACTGTATTTTGTATTTCCAATCCTTTCGGCGATTGCTGTGGATGATTTTAAATCAATAAAAAGAAAAATTTTATTTACTTCCTCAGGAAGATGATATCTGCCGGTAACATATTTTAAAAGATCGCCAGGTCTGTGAAGTCTTCTTATCTGCAATATTGCAATAGATGCTGTTGAAATTAATGCAATGATCGAGATATCTCTTGGAAAATTTTCCCTGTTGATAGCACTATAGAGTGATTCACTGATTGGCAGATCTTTTATTAAAAAATTACTCGCTGTATTAATTAATATTTCGTGAAATACAATCACAGCCGAGTAAACTATTGTTCTGAACAGGAGTAGAAAGAAATATGGTTTTCGTCTGAATCTATCTAAAAATAAAAATTCTTCACACAAACCAATGGAGGTACCAACTAAAAATCCAATGAAAAATCCTCTGATCGTTGGTTCAGGAATATCAAGGTTATCTGTGTAATGTATCAGAAATCCGATTATAGTACCGGTTACAGTTCCGATTACGGTGTAGATTAATACATTAGATAATTTGTAATTCCTGGTTACAAACATTTCTTTCTAATTATGATGATTGAAGACAGTACAGAATTAAACTGATAGCGATGGTACAAGTTAAAGAAAAGTTTAGGATCGTTGAAAATTTTTTATGATGAACGGAATCAGAAGCAATTTCTGTGAACTACTTTTTAATTTTACCGCTTATTAGTGGTGCAGAAAGATTATTAATTAAAACTAATACCCACAATCTGCCATCTAACAAATTATAATCAGCGAAAAGTTTCTGCCAGGAATTTCCCATTACGTAATGCCCGAATAAAAACTCGAAAATTATTGTTATCACAACCCAGAATAATCCGACGCCGAGCAAAGTTTTTGTTTCCTTAACTTTCATCTTTTTTATGAAGAAGTAAATTATAATAAATTGAACAATGAGAAAGAGTATTGTTCCGATTTGATGTGCAGTCTGTTCGCCGAATTGCGGAAGTAGAACATTAACCCGGAATGTTGCAACAATAATTGCACTAATTGTAAGTATGAACCAGATGCCGAGTGATTTTATGTAAAGCAAATTATAAAAGTTTTGAATTATTTATTTCGATCTCTGGCAACAGTTGGATAAAAATCTGAAGGTCTTCCAAGTTTTGGTAACCCAAGAATTTCTCTTGTGCGATCAAGAGCATCATCAATATTCCCGTGAACATTCTCTTCCCCAATCTTTTCAATAAAATCTGCCTGAGCCAAGGCTATTAATGGTTGAGTATGAACACCTGATAAAACCAGATGAGTCCCATGTTTTTTTGTGTCTTTCAAAAGCTGTTCAAGTGCATGAATTCCTGTTGAATCAATTGCGGGTACATCGCGCATTCTGATTATTATAATCTTTGGTGGATTTTCAATAATTCTCACTGTATCTCTGAACTTTGAAACCGCACCAAAAAAGAAAGGACCATTAATTTCAAAAACTTCAACGCCATCGGGAACTTTTTTATTCTGTATCGAATTAATATCAACTACTTCATCCACATCTTTCAATTCTTTTGTGATAATTCCAACATTGGTGACCATTGCCATCCTTCTCATAAATAAAAATACCGCCAATATCATTCCTATCTGAATTGCGATTGTCAGATCGAAAATTATTGTGAGAAAAAATGTTGTCAGCAAAACAGCCAGATCACTTTTGGGGTATTTAAAGACTTCAACAAAAGATCTCCACTCACTCATATTATAAGCAACAACAATTAAAATTGCAGCAAGTGTCGCCATTGGGATAAGTTTTGCCCACGTTCCGAAGAATAACATTATTAATAAAAGAACAATTGCATGAATAATTCCAGCGACAGGTGTTCGTCCTCCGTTTTTGATATTCGTTGCAGTTCTTGCAATTGCACCAGTTGCAGGAATTCCTCCAAACAAAGGAGTTACAATATTTGCAGCACCTTGAGCAACTAATTCCATATTTGAACGATGTCTTCCACCAATCATTCCATCGGCAACTACAGCCGAAAGTAACGATTCAATTGCAGCAAGTAAAGCAATTGTAGTGGCAGGACTAATCAAATTTCTGATTACTTCAAGATCAAAGTGTGGAAGAGTTGGCGAAGGAATTGATGATGGAATTTCTCCAAACCTGCTTCCGATAGTTTCAACAGGTAGATGAAATATTTGAACAAGCAAAGTTGATATAATTATTGCAACTATTGAACCGGGAATCTTGTGAGTTATTTTTGGAAATATTAAGATTGTGATTAAGGAAATTGCACCAATCAATAGCGACCAGTAATTAATAGAAAATAAATTCTGTGAATAAATAATCCACTTCTGAAAAAATTCTGATGGGACTGTTCCTATGTTCAATCCTAAAAAATCATTTATCTGGGATGAAAAAATTATCAGTGCAATTCCACTGGTGAATCCAATAACAACAGGATGAGGGATAAATTTTATAATCGAACCAAACCTGGCAAAACCCATAATCACCAGAATTACACCAGCCATTACTGTTGCAAGTATTAATCCATTCATTCCATATTGCTGAACAATTCCATATACGATTATGATGAAAGCACCGGTTGGTCCGCCAATCTGAACTTTACTGCCTCCGAGAAAAGAAATTATGAATCCGGCAATGATTGCAGTAATTAATCCTTTTTCAGGAGTGACACCTGAAGCAATTCCAAAAGCAATAGCCAATGGTAAAGCAACAATACCTACAATAATTCCAGCGGTTAAATCGGAAGTGAATTGCTTTTTTGAGTAGCCTTTAAGAGTGGTGAATAGTTTTGGTTTAAGTATCAATAAATAAGCTAAACCTTAAATAGTTATTAATAATTGAGCAAAGATAATTTGAATTTATTTTCTCATCAATACGTTATTTATTCTTTAACGCGAATTTAGCAGTACACGTCAATTTTCTTTAAGTTCACAAAAACAAAAAAGGAAAATATTTTTTATGAAATCAGTTCTTATAATTTTATTTGCTATTGTACTTATTGCCGGATGCAGCTCTTCCAATAAAATTTCAAATAGCTGGAAAAACCCTGAAGCCACGGCAGAATCAATAAAGTTTCAAACAGTTGCTGTTTTTGCGATGGTTAAAAATCCTGATATGCGAATGCAAACAGAAGAAACAATCGCCAGTCAAATGCCAAACACTATAGCAGTTCCTGCATACAAGCTTGTTACCAATGAAGAACTTGCTGATATAAGTGAAGTAAAGAAAAAACTTAGTGAAAGAGGAATTGAGGGCGCACTTGTCCTATCGGTAAGAAATGTTGATCAAAAAACAACTTACTATTCTTCAGGTATGTATCCTTCAGCTTATTATAGTTTTGGCGGTTATTACAATTACGCCTGGAATTATATGTACGATCCGTATATGTATTCCAGTTCCAATGTTTATGTGGATATTGAAATTCTTATTTATTCATTGAAAGATGATAAGCTTGTCTGGTATGGAGAAAGCACTTCAATTAATCCTGAGAGCATCGAACAAACAATTTCGGAGCTTGCTGTTGCGGTAAAAAATCAATTGATAACGGATGGATTACTTGATTCAACTCAATAAGAAATGATTGGTCAAATTGCAAAGTGGAGAATCTAAAATGAATGATATTAAGTCTGCTGAAGATATCCGTGAATTAGCAAATGCTTTCAGGGAGAGCCGGACATTTTTAACAGCATTCGAATTAAAAATATTTACCTCCCTTGATAAACACTTGATGACTTCTGATGATGTGGCACAAAAATTAAATTCAGATCCGAGAGCAACTGACCGGCTGATGAATGCTTTGTGTGCAATGGGATTGTTGAAAAAAGTTCACGGAAAATTTTATAACTCAGATTTGTCTGCCAAATATCTTGTGGAGGGCAAACCTGATTTTATGGGGAATATTTATCACGCGAATAATCTCTGGAATGACTGGAGCAGTCTTACCGATTCAGTAATTAAAGGAAGTTCACAGCGCAGTATTATAAATAAGTCAGAAAACGATAACTGGGTTGAATCATTCATTGGGGCAATGCACTACCGTGGAGTTAATCAGGGAAAAATTCTTGCGATGATGATTGATATTTCCAATGTTAAAAATATGCTTGATGTTGGCGGTGGTTCAGCAGCTTTTTCTATGGAAATTGTGAAAAAGAATCCCTCTATCAGTGCGGTTGTGCTGGATCTTCCTTACGTTATTCCTTTAACAAAAAAATATGTGAGTGGAGCCGGTTTGTCAGATAAATTCAATTTTATTGAAGGCGATTATCTTACAACAGAACTTAAAGACAATTATGATTTGATTCTTCTTTCAGCAATAGTTCATATAAATAATTACGATCAAAATAAAATGCTTGTAAAAAAATGCGCTGATGTTTTAAACAAAAACGGTATGATTATAATAAATGATTTTGTTATGAATGAAGACAGAACTCAACCGCGACAAAGTGCGTTGTTTGCTTTAAATATGCTCGTTGGAACTGAGAATGGTGATACATATACAGAAAAAGAAATGAGAGAGTGGTTTGAATCGGCTGGTCTTTCAAAAATCGAAAGAAAAAATACTTCCTTCGGTTCTGATCTGATGATTGCAGTAAAATAAAAAGTTTCGTAAAAACTATTGGTTTCGAAGCGTTATCAAAATCAACAAATCGTTTCGCTCATATCGTTTATGATAATCATCGGCTTCTTTTTAACCAATCAGAATAAGAGTTGACTTATTACTTTTTATTATAGAAACTAACTCCTTCTTTTTTCAGTTTTTCGATCCACATATCCTCCAGAGTTAACAGCTCTTTATCTATTTCCTGTTCTGTTTCATCTTTTAATTCAAGCTTATCAATTACTTTTACTTTAAAATTTTTCTCACCGAGTCTTTTGTAATCATCAATCAACTGTTGAAACGGAAAACTTCCCATCTTTAAAGTGAATTCAAATCTTCTTAATACAGCAGGAAGATCTTTACTTGTACCAATAAACATATTATTATCAACAACATTATGAACTGCAAAAATTCCCGCAGGTTGTTTCTTCAATTTATAATCTTCTTTAATTTGTTTTTTGTTTATCATTCAGCCATCCTGTTTTTATCAATCCAATATCCCCAAAGAATTATCAGCCATTGTGCATTACCAACAATTCCAATTGCTTTAACCGAATCTGGTGGTGGACCGAAAAGGTTTGAAATATAAATCAGAATTAAAAAAACGACCAGTCCGATCAATGAATAAGTTCCTGTTTTATTTTTAGTCTTTGTGACTTTGTAATAGAGATAAATACCTATTCCGAAAATCAGTCCTTCTAAAATGATCGTTGCAGTAAAACTGTTCCACAAACCGAGTCCAACTTTTAATTCAGACCCGGGAAATATTGGCAAATCTGGAATGTGAACCAGAAAATCTAAAACCCAATGACTTACTACAAATACACCGAGAATGATTGAAGTCTTCGCATTTTTTTTAATTAAAAAATAAATTACTCCGAATATCACTCCCCAAATGATTGCAGCAGCCAGACTGTGAGTAAAAGGATAGTAATTAAAATTAAGCGGAGTAACGTTAGAAATTCCCGGTTCAATTTTAACTTTTTCAATTCCGAGCAAAAGAAGTATTGGCCATAGAAGATCAATCCATTGTGCAGCCATAAAGTAAGTTCCAAGAGAAGCAGACTTGCTGAATTTCTTTCCGGCAAATCCAGCACCGAAATGTCCAAGGAACATAATTACCTCCTTAAGTAAAAAATTATCGTCGTTTACAAGTGTAACAATTTAAAATAATCGAACTGAATTGACAATCACAAAATAAAAAACCGCAGATAAATTATTCTGCGGTTTATAAGAAACAATTGAAAATAATTTTTACTTTTTCTTTAATACTCTTTTAATTATTTCGTCCTTTGCAACTGGTTTTGTACAGAAGAACCAGTCATGGCATTTAACATCCTTATCTTTTCCCTCCATCCTGTCTTTTGCTGTTCCGCACGAACCGGCTGTAGGAACAATCACATCATCACCAGGTCTCCAATCAGCAGGAGTTGCGACACTAAACTCATCTGCTGTCTGAAGCGCCACCAAAACCCTGTAAAGTTCGTCAAAGTTTCTACCGAGACTTAAAGGATAATAGATAATTGTTCTGATAATTCCTTTAGGATCTATGAAGAAGACAGCACGTACTGCTTTAGTTGTACTTTCACCCGGTTGAAGCATTCCATAAGTTTTAGCAACATTCATTGTAATGTCTTCAATCAATGGAAAAGTTACTTCAACATTCTTCATTCCTTTATATTCAATTTTTTCTTTTATCGTTCTCAACCATGCAATGTGACTGTATAACCCATCAACTGAAAGCCCAACAAGCTGGCAGTTTGCTTCGTTGAATTGTTTTTCCATTGTTGCGAAAGTCATAAACTCAGAAGTACATACTGGCGTAAAATCTGCAGGATGACTGAAGAGAATTACCCATTTGCCTGAATAATCTGCGGGGAAGTTTATTTCGCCCTGAGTTGTTACGGCTTTAAATGCTGGTGCTTTTTCACCTATTCGTGGCATTGATATTAAGTTTTGAGTTGTTTGTTCCATTGAAATGTCTCCACTGTTAAATTAATGTTTTAAGTTACAGTAATATGATGCGTCACAGCAAATTAAGATTCCTTCCAGCAAAATATTGTTAATCAAAATTTTGCAAAACGATCGTCAGTGTCCACTGCTAATTACATCAATAAATATTCTTTGTTAATTGTTTTTTAATATCTATAATTGCACAACTTCAAACATCTGTTTATCATCATCAAAAATTATGGACCAGGAAAGACGAATTAAAGAACTTTTACTATTGCAGCGCTCTGCACAAAAGCTAAACTTAATTTTAGATCTTGAAGTTCTTCTTGAAGAAATCGCTAATGATGTGGGAGAAACTTTTGGTTATCTGCGAACCGGGATTTTATTGAAAGACAACGAATCAAATGAGCTTGAAATTGCTGCTGTTCGTGGCTGGACAAAAAATTATCATATTAAAGGAGATCGTTTTAAGATTGGCGAATATGGAATTATTGGGCAAGTTGCCGCAACAAAGAGAACTTACTATGCACCAGATGTTACAATAGATCCATACTACAAAGTGAGTGAAGAATCCACCCGTTCAGAGGTAGATATTCCTCTTATGATTAATGAGAGATTGATTGGAGTATTTAGCATTCAGCATCATGAGACTAACGCATTTGATCAGGCGAGAATTCATTTACTTGAGTCATTAGCCGCTAACATTTCGATTGCAATAGAAAATGCAAGATTGTTCCGCAGCGAGAAACTTGAACGCGAAAGAATTTCCAACGAACTGAAAGACGCCCGAAATATTCAGCTTCATCTTTTCCCTCAAAAGTCTCCCGAATTAGCCGGGTTTAATATTAACGGAATATGTCTTCCCTGTCTTGAAGCAGGAGGGGACTGGTTTGACTACATTTCTCTCGGAGATGGTAGAATCGGAATTGTACTTGCAGATGTTTCAGGAAAAGGTATGGGCGCTGCATTATTGATGTCTTCAACCAGAAGTATGCTCAGACTTGTAGCAGATAAAGAATCTTCTCCCGGCATAGTTTTGAAACTTGTAAATGAACTGCTGATTAAGGATTTCCCTACCACAAAATTTGTAACGATAATCTATGCAATTTTGAATCCAAACAATAAAACTCTTGTCATTGCAAATGCCGGACATCTTTCTCCTGTATTATCTGATGTATCCGGTACAATATTGTTGAATACGAACTCGGGGCTTCCACTTGGCATCAGTGAAAGCATATTCGGTGAGACTGAAATCAAGTTATCATCCGGAGATAAATTGCTCTTTTATTCCGATGGTGTAACGGAAGCGATGAACAAATCTGAGGAAGAATTTGGGACAGAAAGACTTATTGAACTTGTGCGGATGAAATCATTAACGGTTAATGATGTAATTAATAAAGTAAAAGAATATACAGCCGGTCATCCGCAGAGCGATGATATTACTGTGGTGATGATTGAAGCGGAATGACAATTTACTATTCCACTCTAAATTTTCTGTAAAGAATTAAATTTTAATTCCTTCTGCTAAAATAAAATTATTGTACATATTTATACTGCCATCTTTCTTCTTAAACTTTTCGATTGATATTAATACTGCCTGCTTCACTTTATCATAGGATGAATAATTGATTGCTTTCTTTGCCGGACCCGAAGAAAGTATTCCTGTCAAAGCTGTTTGGGTGTCGGGATAATATCGCTGACAAGTCACAGTTAATTTTCTGCCGAACTTAAACCCTGCATTCGAAACAGATGATTCAATTTCTCCTTCTTTTGATAAATTGAATGGAACAGTATAATTATCCGGCTGATTTGAAAATTTGTTGAAAACTTTAAAGTAAGAAAACGAATCACATTCATCCGGTTTTCCCCAAACTGAAATAAGTAAGCTCCCCATATTTTTAAGTATGCGATAAACTTTCAGAAATGTTTTATGCAAATCATCAGCATATTGAAAAGAATTATTTCCGAATACGAAATCGAAAGTATTATTAGCAAATTCAATTGTTTCCATATTGCCATTAATAAAAGTACCCTTGGGTAAACGTTCTTTTGCTGAATCAACTGCACTCTGCGATAAATCAATCCCGGTTATTTCACATCCAAACCTTGAGGCTAACATTAAAAAAATTCCAGTGCCGCAACCAATATCAATTATAGAATGTTTTGGATTTAGATTTATTTGCTCAAGAACTTTTTCATAAAGCGGAATGAAAGTATTTTCCTGAACGCTCCAATGCTGTGCTGATGAATCCCACAAATTTTTATTATCTTGATGAATTCTCACAATTTTCTGACAACTGATTCTTATGATTTTATCTTCCGGTAAATCAGATTATCAACCGAAAATTTTCCGGCTCCAGCAATTGCAAATGTTATAAAGACAGATAGAAACATAAATGCTTTCTCTTTTACAAAATATCCGTCGTCTGCATGAATGATAAATCCGGCGACTATCATTGTGATAATTAATGGAACAACAGCAAATCTTGTTGCAAATCCGAAAATCAAGAATAGAGCGCAAAAAAATTCAGCAAATGTTGCGAGGAGAAGTGATGCTGCCTGACCGATTCCAATCGGGTTAGCAAATTCAATCGGACCACCTTCAAACAACGACAGCAATTTTCCTGTTCCGTGTACAATTATAAAAACACCAATCGTTATTCGAAGAAATAATAAAGCAATATTTATTTGATGCTCGTGATTTCCGGGATTTAATAATTTCTTTGTCATTTTGCTTTACCTTTTTTTGAGTTGAAAAAACTTACATTGTAAAGATAATATTAGTAATGAGCCCGATCATTCACATAAGATAAAAAAGAGAGTTAACGTAGGTTAATAGCTTGAGAGTTTTTCCTTTATATCAAATCTATATGAGAAAGTTAGAATATTGCATTTAACAAAACTGCACTCACATATAACCCAATTCCGTACATCAGATGAGTGCCTAAACTTTTTAACCGGAGTAAGTTCGGATTTGGTAACTTGGATGATGCAATCCCAAGTCCAAATGCCGGCTGCATTATAAAAAATGGTCCGACTGCCGTCATTAGACCAATTATAATTGCAGGAAAGAAACTCGGTCTATCTAGCCAGTTGATTCCATAAACAACAATTAGTATGAAAGCGAAAGTAATACCTATCAAATAATGAACAGCCCAGCCAATTATTAACTCGTGTGGTATTGGCGGTGTGTCCTGAATTTTATTGTGCAAGAATTTTCCCTTGGAAAAATTTCCTATCCAGCGACCGACGTATCGATAGTCAAGAGATTTTATTTTAAATAATTTAAGAAATGAAACCCATAAATCGATTGCCAATGTTGCACCGATTCCAATCGCCATAATTTTCAATATTATAATTATCATCTTCCTTTCATCTTCTTTACATCTTTCATTGTAGAATGAAAGAACTTGCCAAACTTATTATCCTTCGGTTTGTCAACCTGAACTTGCCTGCCTGACGGCAAGGCAGGTTTCAGGTTCTCTAATTAATTCAAAAGCTAACAGTGAGATTCCGAAACAAACACAGATCCTGAAATAAATTCAGGATGACCTTTGGTCAGTTCGGAATGACGACAGGCTGAAAATACTATCTCTCTTTCATCTTCTTCACATCTTTCATTGTGGAATGAAAGAACTTGCCAAACTTTTTATCCTTCGGTTTGTCAACCTGAACTTGCCTGCCTGACGGCAAGGCAGGTTTCAGGTTCTCTAATTAATTCAAAAGCTAACAGTGAGATTCCGAAACAAACACAGATCCTGAAATAAATTCAGGATGACCTTTGGTCAGTTCGGAATGACGACTGACTATGTATATCATCTCCCTTTCATCTTCTTCACATCTTTCATTGTGGAATGAAAGAACTTGCCAAACTTATTATCCTTCGGTTTGTCAACCTGAACTTGCCTGCCTGACGGCAAGGCAGGTTTCAGGTTCTCTAATTAATTCAAAAGCTAACAGTGAGATTCCGAAACAAACACAGATCCTGAAATAAATTCAGGATGACCTTTGGTCAGTTCGGAATGACGACTGACTATGTATATCATCTCCCTTTCATCTTCTTCACATCTTTCATTGTTGAGTGAAAGAACTTGCCAAACTTTTTGTCCTTCTGTCTTTTTTCAACGTATGACATTTCATTATACAACGATTCTTTATAGATTTTTATGTAGTTGTTATATCGCTCTTCTGAAATTTCTTTTCGATGTAGAGCATCCAGAACTGCACAACCGATTTCAACTGTATGAGTACAGTCTTTGTATTTGCATAGAAAAGCCAGATCATCTATTTCGTTGAATGTATCGCCAAGTCCCGACTCATTTGAAATCACTCCAAGCTCGCGCATTCCCGGATTGTCAATTATTATCGCTCCGTTTTCAAGAACAATCAGCTCGCGGCGAGTGGTGGTGTGTTTCCCCCTTCCGTCTTTTTCTCTTGTTGGCTGAGTTTTGTAAAGCTCCTGGTGGATTAAATTATTCAGCAAAGTTGTTTTGCCGACACCGGATGAACCAAGCAAGCAGTAAGTTTTATAGGGCGTGAAGAACGACTTAATGTTTTCAATATCGCTGGCAGTGTTATTACTGAAAGCTTCAACATTTACATCAGGAAGGATTTTACGGATGTCATTTTTCTTCTTTTCAATTTCTTCCGGACTGATAAGATCACTTTTACTTAAAAATATTACCGGAGTAATTTTGCCTTCGTTTATCATTACGAGGTAACGCTCAAGCCGTCTTAAATTAAAATTAGAATCGAGAGACTGCATAATGATCGCAGTATCAATATTCGCAGCGATAAGCTGGTAATCAACTTTTTTGCCAGACGCTTTTCTTTTCAGTAATGATTTACGTGGAAGTATTTCGTGAATAATTGCAAGCTCATCATCATCGAAGAGTTGTGTATAAACCCAATCACCGACAGCAGGCATATCAAGCGAGTCCTCCGAGTTAAACAAAAACTTTCCTGTTAGCTCTGCATAAATTTCTTTTATTCCGTTGGAAACAACAAAGCTGTTTTTGTTTACGCTTATTACTCTTGAGATATTAAATTCGGTTTTAGATAAATCAACTTTATCTTGAAACCAATTATCGAAGCCAAATTTTTCTGTTTCATTCATATTTTACTCTGGTCTGCTAAAGTCGCTCCTTAACAGAGTTTAAAGGATACAAAAATAAATTATAATTTTGATTTAATAAGTTTGTTGACATAATCCGGAAGAAGAATTCCTGATTTAAGTTTTGGATCCGCATTTGGTTGTTCAAACTTTTTTGAAAATGGTAAAACACCAGCCCAAACCGGCAAATCATAATCTTCTTCTTCATCCTTTGGCGGACCGGATCTTATTTTTGCTGAAGCTTCGTCTATCTTAAGTGAAACAACTGAAGTTGCATTAAGTTCTTTTTCGTTTGGCTTTCTTGCATCATCCCATCTGCCCGGAATGATATGATTTGTTATTGCTTCCAGAGCATTGAGTTTTTCATTTTTATTTTCAATCAATTTGCCTTTACCAAAAATCACCACAGATCTGTAGTTCATTGAATGATGAAAAACCGATCGTGCCAGAACAAGTCCATCTAAAATTGTAACTGAGACAGCTATTTCTTCACCACTGGAAATTTGTTTAAGAAGACGGCTGGCTTTTGCTCCGTGAAAAACAAGATGTTCATTTATTCTTGCGTGAATAGTTGGAATGATAAACGGGTGTCCATCCTGAATAAAACTAATGTGGCAATACAAAGCTTCATCAATAATTTTATTGATCGTTTCAGAATCGTAAAATCCTCTTTCAGGAATGCGATTGACTTTTATTTTTTTACCTGGTTTATGCTTCAAGTATTTACTTCCTAAAAAAATTAAATCAACTTTATTGTCGAATCAATCGTTTTAAACTGAGTGATTGGATGTTGTTCATAGTATATGCTGTTGAAGACGAATAATACAAAAGTGATGTATAAAATAGGATTTGAAAGATTAGAAATGCTATATACTATAATTTGAATTTTAGCCTCTTTGAAAAAAATTTACTATGAGACTTTGTTTTTAGGATAAACTGTTTTTCATAACCAATCATTTCTTGAGCGAATTTCTTAAAAAGAAACCAATATGCACTTTCCTTATTAACAACTTTGGCAACACCACTGTTATCAGTAATATACCAAAAGTTCTCACTTTGCCAGATGCGAATTGCATGATAAGCAAACATATAAAAAACCACTTCTCTTTTAATGAGTCCGCTGTTCTTCATTAGTGCAAGTTCTTCATAAAAGCCAAGAAATTTCAATTTTTGTTTATAAGGAATGGTCTTAAGTTTCTCATCGTCATTCTCAATTAAGGTGAACAATCCCTGAAATTCTTTATTATCAATATAACGTTCTCGCATCTTTAAAAACTGCTCACTCCTTCTTTGTACTAATCCTTTCCTGTACTGTAAAATGCCAAATAATAATGTGAACAAAGCAACCAAGGCCACTATGAATGGGGCATAATCTTTAAACTCAATTGTGTTCAAATGAGTCTGAGAATTTTCGTGAACTTGTAATAATATTAATAAAAAGTTTTGCATATAATTAATTGAACCAAAGGTTTTCTATTTCAAAACTTTATTTATTGTCTGGATTAAATTTTTAAATACATCTTTCTCAGTTTGGGTTAAATCTTTTGCATCGTGATGTCTTGTCCACTTCACATAAGCCTTAGCTAAATTATATTTTGAAAATCCGGTTACCTCAGTACTAAAAATATCTACAATTGGTCTATCAGGCTGAAAATTTGCTGTTGTGGAAGTATCAACACCGTATTCCTCTTTTACTATGGAAATTAATGTCTCTCTCAATAAATCCTCTATCTCTGCTTTTGATGGATTTGAAATGAAATCTTTAGTTCTAAGTATATTTTTATTTCCTAGCGTGTGAACTAAATTTTCCTGTTGAGCAGCTTGGTCACCCGATGCATCAGCATCTAATAGAGCAGCAACCTTTAGATTATGTGCATGTAATATAGTAGCATAATACACAACTTTACCCGCAGAATTAGCAAATACAAGCGCTATGCTTTCATTTAAATTTTCAATATTGCTTGATCGTAATAACTCTGCAGTAGAATCTAAATACCAGTAATCAGTTAAACCTTCCAATACTAGATTTCTTTGCTGTGAGAATAAACTTTGTGCAAGATCATAACCAAGTGCTTCTTGTAATGGGAGTAAACCGGCAGGATCAGTAGAAGAAATTGTAGTGTGTACTTTTGTACCCTCTTTACGACTTTTCAATTCCATAACTCGAACAAGATCCAATTCATCTGGTCCAACTAAAAATGGGGAATGTGTTGTATAAATCGTCTGGTTTTTTTCTGCAAGTTTCGAAATAGTGATTCTAAAATCTCGCTGTTTAAGTCCATGAAGACTTAATCCAGGCTCATCTAAAAGTAGTATAGCATTTTTGTGTTTTCCCATTGCCTCTGTAAAAAATACAACATAAAAGGAAACCAACCATTGAAATCCTTCGGAACGTTGATCTAATTCAATTTCGACACCAAGATCATCTTCTACGACAACTTTCAAATATTGTCCATCTGCTACTATTCTTAGATTATCAGCTTCTTGTCTTTTAGGATTTGGCATCCAAACATTCTTAATTTCTTGTGATAGTTTTACACTTGCTGCGTTTAATTGATAAGTACGCTTGTCTAAGGTATCCTTATATTGTTGAACAGCGCCTGAATTATTTATATCAGGACTTCTTGTGTTACCTATATTTGCTAATTCCCTGGGAGTGAAGCCGAGAAATTTTAGTAAGCATAAGTTGCCATAATCATAATATTGATCATCCATCAAATTATGTTCGGTTCTGTGTGCTAAGTGTTCAAGATGAATAGAAGCTTTGACCTTATAATAATTATTAAAAAGTACAAATACCGGCATTCGTTTTTCCATGATTTTGAGCACGTCATTAAATTTATCATTGAACTCAATTTGTTCAATTAGTTTTGAATATCTCGTTTCTTCCTTAGAGTTACCTTCCTGAATGAGTGCAAAGTTTTTTTCAAGAAAAGTTTTTAATGCAGAAGTTTTATCTGAGGAAAGGAAATGTAAATCATTCCAAGTATTAATAATTGGTTTGAGTTGATTACTTGGGTCATTCGTTGCTTCATTCGGATTTTTAATTTTATTTTGTTCGTCTAAATGTGCTACTAATCGATTTAAATCATTTTTAATATCTTTATACTGAATTTTACGTTGACAATTTTCTAATGCATGGTATCTTTTATTATCAATATTTGTCCAAGTCTTATAAATGCATGCCTTAAATTCATCAGGTAAAAGAGTTCTATCTTCATCTTCCAAAGAAAAATAACCTGTTACAACAGTAATCTCCTTCGGATCAATTTTCTTAGTTGTAATATCATTATATAAGGATCGGGGATAATCTCTTAGTAAATCAAAACCCTGTATTTCTTCCGGCTTATTTAATTGTTGTAATGCTTGAAGGAGAACTGTTTTACCGGATTCATTTGGCCCAACCAAAATAGTTTTTAATTTTTCAATTTCGAACTCACCACTATCTATGATACTACGGTAGTTCTGAACTCTTGCTTTTATTAGTCGCATATATTTACACTATTTTTAATAGAATAATAAAATTGTAGTTAAAATATAACTAAAAATGTTGTTTTGAATCTTGTTTAAGCCCAAAAATTAGTAGCTATGGTATTATGCTTTAATTAATCACAACTTTAGAAGATTGACAAAAACTTCCCCATTCTTCCCAAAGAAAACAATAAAGGAGGTTATACAATTAACTTTCATCTACAAGCGATATAATTAAGTTGTCTTTAAATACATAAGTTGATTTTCCATTCATAATCAAAGTCTCTCTGGCTTTTAATCCAATAGGTAAATCTATAGCCAGTATCCCGCGAAAATTTATTTCAACATTTACCGCATCATTAGATTCTCTGTACGATGTGATCTTCTGTTTTCTTTCACTAAAGATATTAATTGAATTGTTTGCTAATTCACTGAATTTTTCAATGCCGTTTGTATGAGCATTTTCTACACCATTTGAAATGTTCTTAAATTCAATTTCAGGATGAAGATATGCCAGCATACTTTCAACATTAAGTGAATTATATGCTTTAATAAAGTTTTTTACTATTTCAATTTTTTTCATAGCAGTGTATATGAAAAACTTTATTCCCGTTTTCAAATAATTGTTTAACCTCATTCCCGATTTCATCAAGCGATTGAGGAATAAACTTATTTTGTTTTTTAGGTCTGGCGCCGTTCAGTGCAATTTTTATCAGCATATTTTTTTATGATTAATTATTAAGAGTAAACTTCCATATACTTTTTAGAGAAAACAACGAAGAGAAAATATATTTTTTAGCAAGGTTTTGATTTATAAAAACATTTATCTTGCAATTTTAATGTTCTCAAAAGAATCGTATCCAAATTTTGTAGTAAAATTCGTAAAAACTTATATTAAATTTGTTGAAGTTAAGTTTTAATATATAAAGGTATATGAATGGAATACACGGTAATTCTTCATTCAGCAGAAGAAGGTGGTTATTGGGCTGAAGTTCCTGCTTTGGAAGGATGCTACTCACAGGGAGAAACAGTCGAAGAAACTATCGAAAATATAAAAGAAGCAGTAGAAGCCCACATCTCGGCACTCAAGGAAGAGGGTCTGACTCTACCCAAAGATCGAATAACGATTTTAAGTCATGTTGCTGTATAATGAGCAGAGGACTTCATAATATAAAAGGTAAAGATGCAGTAAAAGCTTTTGTAAAATTTGGCGGAGTAGAGAGAAAAGCAAAGGAGATCATATCAATATCAAGATGCCGAATGGAATGATCGTAACTATTCCCGGAAGGAAAGAACTTAAAATCGGTTTAATTAAAAGTGTCATCAAAAAAGCAGGATTAACAGAAGAAGAATTTTTGAATTTGCTTTAAGCAAATAACTCGCCAGAACAGCCTCGAAACTTTTCCATTTACTTTTATAATGCAGTTTTCTACCAAAAATTATTTTCAACATAGTTACTCGTTCGGAGAGAATAATTTACTTCTTCAATCTTCCTCATTCTTCCCAAAGAAAACAACGGTTGGAACAAGAGAACCGAATAAGCTCTCTACTGCGGCTATTGGCACCTATTGTCATTAGAGGATTATCTTTTTAACTTAACTCTGTTGTAACTAAAGTAATTTCTTTGATCTTTTTAAAACTTTTATCAAATGTTAAAATTAATGCATTAAGAAATAATGCGGTTGCACAAATAATAGCATCGGGAAGTTTTATTTTATAATTCTTTCTTAAGTGAATAGTCTCTCTTTTAATTTCCGGATTCAGACCGATGACATCAACAGATTCAAGAAAGTTTTTTATTTTTTCTTCTTCAAACTTACTCAGATTAGGGTATGAAAGCAGTTCTAGTTCAGTTATAAATGAAATGAAAAACTCTCCTTTCGGCAGAGTTGCAGGATCGATTTTGCCGCCTAATAAATACAAGACAGCATTTGTATCCAAAACTATATTAGTTCCACTCACTTCTAATCTTTTTTTGGTATTTCAGTGGATCTGTGCTTAACTTAATTGAACCGACGTACTTTTTGAGTTTTTCTCTGGTTAGCTTTTTAGAAGAGGATTTCTTACCTTTCAATCTCTTTACTAAGAAATCAATGGGTACAATGGCTTTAATTCTCTCTCCTCTAGCATTTACAATGTATTCGATATTTTCAGACATTTGTAATCCTTCTGTTTCATTTCTTTTTAACACCGATTAAAATATAAAAATTAATCCTTAGGATAAAGGGAAAGTGAAAAATCGCTCATATTTCATCTGAATCAATTAAAGCAGTGAAAATCATATTCTTAAAAAACTTTCGAATTCTTTCCAAAGAAAACAACGGGAAGGAATAATTTTTAACCCACGACTTCAGTCGTGGGGAACAAACACAGAAAGAATTCCTGCGGTCTAAAGACTTAATACTTTTATCTTTCAACGAGTTCGGAATGACAATAGCTGGACAGACCTAGAGAGCCGTAACTTTCCAACCTCAAAATATTTTTTTAATTACTCAGGATCCCCTTCCAGAATTCCAGCAGGAGTTTCAGAATGAACGGGCTGCAGCGTATTAAGAAATTTATAAATAGCTTTAAGATCACTTTCGTTCATCTTGCTAAAAGCTTCCCACGGCATCGGAGAACCCTGTATAACTCTTCCTGCTTGTATTCTTCTTATGAAAACATCCTGCGTCCATAAAGCAATTCGTCCTGTTTCTTTATCTGGTGTAAGATTCGGACTAACCATATGTTTGCCGGGAATTATTTTTCCATCTTGATCGAATGCTTCAAATTGCATTTGACCTGCATAATAGGTTCCTGCATAACCACCTGTCATTAAATCTCTTTTGGTATGGCATCCTCTGCAGTTTGCAACACTTTCAGCAAGATAATGTCCATATTCAATTGTTGAATCGGGCTCAGGCGAAGGAGGAACATTTCCATCGCCGCTTGGTTTTATCATTCCAAATGCCTGAACAATTTTTCCTAAAAAGTTCCATTCGTTTTGAGGAACAGATTTGTTCACAGCTGGCTCCGTACGCAGATAAGAAATTATTGCTGTAATATCTTTATCGCTAACATCATAGAAAGGCATAAAGTCAAGTGCTGCATGACCGTTTCTTTTGATTCCATATCTGAATAATCTTGCTAATTCTCTATCACTATAAGATCCAATACCCGTGTTTTTATCAGAAGTTATATTTGGAACATAAATATTTCCAATGGGTAATGCGAAAACGTGTCCTCCACTCAACGGAACAAACTCACCAGCGACAACTTTTTCAAATTCACTTGGTGACACATGACAGTTTACACAATGTGCAGGACCATAGACTAAATATTTTCCACGCGCAATTAATGTTGAGTCCGTGCTCGCAGTAATTTCAGGATAAGGAGCTTCGAAAGTATCCTGTGATCGCAGTAGTGCATAACCAATGAAGACAACAATTACTACTACTATTGTCAGGACAATCCATTTTAAAACTTTGAAGAATTTTTTCATTCTGTAGCCTCCAGGAATAATTTATAGTTGATTTTTTTGATTACCACTCGAAGAAAAATGGCCGGGAACTATTCGGCAGGATTAAAGATATTCGCCTGGTGTAGCGGGTCTTCGTTCAGAGTTAAAGTTTTCTGAATTAACGCATTAAAAAAATAAATAAACTCGAAATGTTTTACAAAAATATTTTAGCTTTAAGAATGATTTAAAATCATAAACAGAAAAATTTTTCTTAAAAGGTTTCAGTAATAATTCACAACTTTACAAAAGAGTTTCTAATAAAAATCCCCTCCGGAGAGGGGACTCTATTGATTTATTTATGAAACTCAAGTTTTCCATCATTGCTATCAGTTACTTTTATAGTATCTCCCTCAACAAAATTTCCAGCCAGCAGTTCCTGTGAGAGTGGATTGATCAGATATTTCTGAATTACTCTTTTCAAAGGACGTGCACCATAAGTTACATCATAACCAAGCTGTGCAAGCCAGTCTTTTGCCTCATCGGAAACAAGAAGAGTAATATCTTTTTCTTTCAACATTTTTTGAACACGAACAAGTTGTATATCAACAATCTTTCTTATCTCAGTTTTTAGTAATGGTTTGAAGAGAACTATTTCATCAATTCTGTTTAAGAATTCTGGTCGGATTGTTTTTCTCAAAAGATCGTGCAATTGCTGTCGTAACTCACCCATTAATTCTTCAACATTATTCTCTTTAAATAATTCCAACTTATCCTGAATGTAATGCGAGCCGATGTTTGACGTCATTATAATTATTGTGTTCTTGAAGTTGACAGTTCGACCTTGATTATCGGTTAATCTTCCGTCATCCAAAACCTGAAGCAGAACATTGAACACATCAGGATGAGCTTTCTCTATTTCATCTAGAAGAATTACTGAGTATGGTCTCCTTCTGACTGCCTCAGTTAATTGTCCTCCTTCTTCATAACCAACATATCCGGGAGGAGCACCAATCAATCTTGAAACAGAAAACTTTTCCATATACTCGCTCATATCAATTCGTATCATTGCGTGTTCATCATCAAATAAAGTTTCTGCAAGTGCTCTTGCAAGTTCAGTCTTTCCAACTCCGGTTGTTCCAAGAAATATAAATGAACCGATTGGCCGGTTAGCATCTTGCAATCCCGAACGAGAACGACGAATAGCATTCGCAACTGCAACTACTGCCTCATCCTGTCCAACAACACGATGATGAAGTTCATCTTCGAGTCGTAATAATTTGCTTCGTTCACTTTCAAGCATTTTGCTTACGGGAATTCCCGTCCACTTGGAAACTATTTCTGCGATATCTTCTGCATCAACTTCTTCCTTCAACATCTTTTTATCTTTTTGTGCATCTGCAAGTTTTTCCGTTTCTTCTTTTAATTGCTTTTCGAGATTTGTGATTTTTCCGTAGCGAATCTCTGCGACTTTCCCAAGATTACCTTCGCGTTCAAATCTTTCGGCTTCAAGTTTCAGGTTTTCAATTTCACTTTTCATTGAACGGATCTTTTGAATTTTTTCTTTCTCAAGATCCCAATGCAATTTTAGTTTTGATCTCTCTTCATTCAGATCACCCAATTCCTGCTGCAGTTCGACCAATCTTTTTGCAGACGCTTCATCTTTTTCTCTCTTCAACGCTTCTTTTTCTATTTCAAGCTGTTTTACTTTTCGTTCCAGAGTGTCGAGTTCTTCCGGCATAGAATCAATTTCAATTCGTAATTTTGATGCAGCTTCATCTATTAAATCGATTGCTTTATCAGGAAGAAATCTATCTGTGATATATCTTTCTGAAAGCTGAGTTGCAGCAATAATGGCTCCATCAGTAATTCGCACTCCGTGATGAACTTCATAACGTTCTTTCAATCCTCTTAAAATAGAAATCGTATCTTCTTCAGATGGTTCATCAACAAGCACCGGTTGGAAACGGCGTTCAAGCGCCGCATCTTTTTCAATATATTTTTTATATTCATTAAGAGTTGTCGCACCAATTGCGTGAAGTTCACCACGAGCAAGTGCAGGTTTCAAAATATTTGCAGCATCCATTGCGCCTTGTGTTGCACCAGCACCAACAAGTGTGTGAAGCTCATCAATGAAAAGAATAATTTCTCCGCTTGCTTCTACAACTTCTTTAATAACAGCTTTCAATCTTTCTTCAAATTGACCACGAAACTGAGTTCCAGCTATCAAAGCCCCCATATCCAATGCAACTATCCTTTTTGTTTTAAGATTTTCAGGAACATCACCGGAAACAATTCTATGTGCAATCCCTTCTGCAATAGCCGTCTTCCCTACTCCCGGTTCTCCAATTAAAACCGGATTATTTTTTGTTCTTCTTGAAAGAACTTGTAAGACTCTTCTGATCTCCTCATCTCTTCCAATAACAGGATCAAGTTTGCCTTGCTTAACAAGATCATTCAAATCTCTTCCATATTTTTCAAGAGATTGATACGTGTCTTCGGGGTTTTGTGATGTAACTCTCTGTGTTCCTCTAACCGATTTGAGAGCAGAAAGAATATCATTGTAATTAATTCCATTATCATGAAGTAATTGTCCTGCTTTTCCTTTATCATTTGAAAGTGCAAGCAGAAGATGCTCGGTCGATACGTATTCATCCTTTAAATTCTTCGCTTCTTCGGATGCTTCATCAAAAAGTTCTGCAAGATTCTGGCTCATCTGCTGATTACCCAAGCTTGTTCCACTTATTTTTGGAAGCAATTCAAGTAGTTGATTTACTTTTATCTTCACTGCATTAAAATTTCCACCAGTCTTTTTAATTATTGATTCAGCAACATTTCCACTTTCCTGCACAATTGCAGCAAGCAAATGTTCGGGTTCAACTATTTGATTAGTATAGTTCTGTGCAATTTCAATTGCAGCTTGAACAATTTCCTGTGCTTTTACAGTTAACCTATTAAAATTAAACGCCATATTTAAATTTCCTTTTTCAAATTATTCATTTCTTAGTTTAGATAATTCATTGAATAATTTTATTTCCTTTGCTGATAAGTTTTTAGGTATTGAAACGTGAACTTGAACGAACAAATCATCTCTTAAGTTACCCCTTCTCAATCCTAAATTTTTTAATCGCAATACTTTTTCAGGATCTGTTCCCGCCGGAATGTTTATACTTATCTTTTTGTCGTCCAATGTTTTAATTTCTTCTTTTCCACCAAGTACTGCTGTATATAAATCGATATCCAGGTTATAGAAAAGCTCACCATCCTTTATTTCATAGAATGGATGTTGAAGGATTTGAACGTTTAAGAAAAGATCGCCTTTTGTTCCACCTTGAACTGAGGATCTTCCCATGCCTTTTAATCTGAGTTTCTGTCCCTCGAATGTTCCTGGATTAATTTTTATTTTTACTTTCTTACCATCGAGATCGAACAGTCTCTCACTTCCATTGAATGCATCTTCGAGAGATATATGAAGATCAGTTTCAATGTCAATGCCTGTTTGCTGATTTTGAAATCCTCGAGAACCAAAACCGGATTTGGTTTGTCTTTCACCTCTTCCAAAGAATGATTCGAAGAAATCAGAAAAACCTCCTCCCATTCCTCCAAACAAATCACCAATATCGCCCGAGAATGCATAAGTGGTTCCACTTCCTCTTCTCGTTCCACCAAACTGTGAGAAGAAATCTTCAAAACCACCAGTGTTGCTTGATTGATATTGATGCCAATTAGCTCCGAGAGCGTCGTACTTTTTTCTTTTTTCAGGATCTCCCAATACTTCATGGGCTTCAGTAATTTCTTTAAACTTTTCTTCTGCAATTTTGTTGTTTGGATTTTTATCAGGATGATATTTTACGGCAAGCTTTCTAAAAGCTTTACTTATCTCTTCTTTTGTTGCCGTCTTTTCAACGCCAAGTATTTTATAATAATCTTTAAATTCCATTTAGACAAAAAAAATTAAAAGTTTGCTGAAAAAATAAAAAGGGTGATGGCAAATCACCCTTTCTGTTAGCATACGTAATCAACCTCTAGTTTACCTTTATCTCAATCTCTTTTGGTTTTAATTCATCTGCTTTTGGAATCGTGATTGTTAACTGACCATCCTTGAACTCAGCTTTGATCTTATCTTCTTTTATTTCTGTTGGAAGATTGAAAGATCTGAAATACTTACCGTATGTTCTCTCTACACGATGACATTTGGTGTCTTTTGATTCTTGTTCCTGGACTCTCTCCCCGCTAATGCTTAGTTGACCATCAGTATAAGAAATCTTAACATCATCTTTCTTCATACCCGGAAGATCTGCTTTGATCATATATTTATCTTTGTCTTCAAAGATATCGGTTAAAGGCATCCAAACAGCATTTTCATAACCATTGTCAAATTCTTCTTTTGTTGGGAGACCAAATCGATCTCCAAAAGTTCTGAGCATCCTGTTGAACTCTCTTTCAACATTCAAGAGGTCACGAACTGGATTAAATCTTATAATAGCCATTTTATATCTCCTTTAGTTATTTGTGAATCGAGTTTAATTGGTTTTATACCCAGGGTTATTAAACAAGCACTATGCCGAACAAAAAAGTTTCCATAACTCATTGTAATATAAAGATATAGAGGAAATATACTTCATATAAAATGATTAAAACTTTATGTCATATGATATGGCTAATAGTTGGAAAAATGTGTCAAATAGAAAAAACAATGTGACAATTTTTCAGAGATCAATACTTTCTATTTACCTAAGAGACAGAAATTGTTAATTTTAATAATAATAACTATGTTTGCGACCGCTTTAGTTTAATCAGAAAATGAAATTTGAAATTAGTGAAGATACAATAATAGCGCTTGCAACACCTCCAGGAATAGGTGCTATTTCGA